>JBAUGM010000122.1:0-3714 GCA_049679725.1 Tepidisphaeraceae bacterium | reverse complement strand
TTCGCGAATCGACCGGGCAGGCCGTTCGATCCGCGAAGCCGCAAGCGGCGTAGCCTTTTTTACGGTTGACTGCCCACATCAACCCTCAGGCCCGATCCTTCATCCCGCTGACGTTCGACTTCCCAGCGCAAAACGCGCAGCAGAACATCCGCCCGCCGGCTTCCATCCCGTGCCCCACGATCCGGCAACCGCAGTGCGCGCACTTCGGTGCCAGCGCGTGGATGGCGCACTCGAAGCTGTCGAACGTGTGCGGTTGGCCCGCCATCACGACGTCGAAGGACTTGTCGTACTCGTTGCCGCAGGTTTCACAGCGTCCCATGATCGATCCTCCGCATGTGACTTCTTTTCATTGCACGGGTTTCAACCCGTGTCTTCGATTGAAACGAGCGGGTTGAAAACCCGTGACCAAAAAATTCACAAACGCTCAGCACAGTCGCCCGCCGAGGCTGCTTCCGCCGGTTGGGAGTCCCCACACGGGGCGACATCGCGATACGATGTGCATACGCAAAGGCGATGCCTCACCACACGCCGGAGGTGCGCGACATGGCCATGCAACTCCAAAGCGACGCGTTTGCCCCGAATCAGCCCATCCCCAAAACGTACACCGGCGACGGCGAAGACGTCTCCCCGCCGCTGCGGTGGAGCGGCCTGCCCGAGGGAACCAAAGGCTTGGCGATGATCGTCGACGATCCCGATGCGCCCACCGCCGAGCCGTTCGTCCACTGGGTCATCTATGCCATTCCCGCCCCCGCGCCAGGCCTGCCCGAGGGTGTCCCGAAGCAGTCCACGCTGACAACGCCAGCGGGCGCGCTCCAGGGCAGGAACTCGTTCAGCAAAATCGGCTACGGCGGCCCCGCGCCCCCGCGCGGCCACGGCACGCACCATTACCACTTCCACCTTCACGCGCTGGACGAGCCACTCAACGTGCAGGCAGGCTTGGACGCCAATGCACTCCGCGCGGCGATGTCCGGCCACGTGCTCGATGAGACGGATCTCGTCGGCACGTACGAGCGCCGATGAAGAAGGAGAGAACCCGAGCGGGACGTTCTTCGACGCATGCCAACGGCCGATGCGCCCTTCGCGCATCAGGACGTGAAAACCGGGACGACGTGAAAACCGGACGTGAAAACCGGGACGGGGACAGTTTTTCGTTCGGACGTGAAAACCGGGACGGGGACAGTTTTTCGTTCGCCCGACACCCGCAACGACAAGAACCGGGGACGCAAGAAAACGGGACGACGCAAAAAAACGGGACGGGGACGGTTTTGATCAGTGCGGCCGATTCGGTAGGATGGCGGCATGCCTCGCACCGCACGCGTTTGCCCCGGCGGCGTGATCTACCATGTGCTCAACCGCTCCGTCGCCCGCATCCGGCTCTTCCGACGCGACGGCGACTTCGACGCGTTCGAACGCACGCTGTGGGAGGCGCACGCGCGCCTGCCCGTGCCCATTCTCGCGTGGTGCGTGATGCCGACCCATTGGCACCTGGTCCTGCAGCCCCATGCCGATGGCGACCTGTCCAAGTTCATGCAGTGGCTAACCCTAACCCACGCGCAGCGATGGCGCGCGGCTCACAACACGATCGGCTACGGCCCGCTCTACCAGGGTCGCTTCAAAGCGTTCGCCGTCCAATGTGACCGTCACCTGCTAACCGTTGGCCGTTATGTCGAGCGGAACGCGCTGCGCGCCGGGCTGGTGAAAAGGGCGGAGCGGTGGCGTTGGTCCAGCTTGGCACGGCGCGTCGATCCCGTCTCGCCGCTGCGCGACTTGCTGGCGGATTGGCCGATCGATCTGCCCGACGACTGGCTGGACCTCGTGAACGAAGCGCAGACGCCGGCGGAAGAGGAGGCGGTGCGCACCGCGATTCGCCGGGCGCGCCCATTCGGATCGCCCGCATGGCAAACGCGCACGGCGGCCACCCTCAACCTGGCATCCTGCTTTCGTGATCCCGGTCGTCCGCGACACACCCACAGACCCAAATCGAAAAGGTAGGCGTGCACAAGCACGCGCCGCCAGCCAAACCGGGACGAGGAGAAACCGGGACGGGGACGGTTTTCTGTCTGTTCGTCGGGGACGGTTTTCTGTCTGTTCGTTTGGATAACGACTGGGACTCCCGGTTTCTCCTCCGTGCCGGTTTCTCCTCTCGAGCAGACAAACCGTCCCCGTCCCGGTTTTCTGGTCGTCCCGGTTGTTGGTCCCGTTTCCTGCGTTGCTTGCCGGGGGGTTGGGAAGAGTCAGCGTCACCCGTGCCGCTTGAAGTACTGGATGTCGCGCTCGTGCTTCGCGGCGGCCGCGCGCGTCGCGAACGTCCCGAGGTTCCTTCGCTTGCCGGTGCGCGCGTCCTTCTTCCGCGAGTAGATCCGGTATTCGCCGGACTGGAGCCTGCGGATCATGCGCTTCACGCCTCGGGCCGGTGATAGTGCACCAGCGTCACGGGACCGTCTGCCGGCTCGATCTGGATCGTGCCCGTCGATCCGCGCTCATCGTCCGCCAGGCGGATGTGCAGCGGCAGGTCGACGACGTGCGAGATGTTCGCTGACGGGCTGTCCCCGGCGCCGACGTTGATCGTGCACGGGCGACTGCCCGCCGGGTCGAAGCTGATCCCCTGCAGCGGCAATTCCTGCACGAGGTGCTGCGGCCCGGTCTCCTCGCTCATCAACTCGATCGTCACCGGCCACCCCGCGTGATCACGGCTGAACCGGTTGAAGAAGTCGATCCATTGCTCGTCGGGAATCTCGTGGGATTGCATGGTTGCACCTTTCAGCCGAGGTCAATCCCCGACGGCTTCGTGGAATGCCCCGGGGGCTCGAACCCAATCGTCGGCCGGGCTAGGCCTGCATCGGCGCCGGCTCGGACACGCGCACCAGCACCTCGCCGCTCAGCCGGTCGTCGCGGTTGCGCACCGCCACGTCGCCCAGCGACACGATCCCGATCGCGCGGCCCCCGCGGTCGAACACGGGGAGCCGCCGGACCTGCTTCTCCTCCATCAACTTCGCCGCGGCCTCGACGCTGTCGTCCGCGTAGCAGAAGGTCAGGTCCTGAGTCATCGCATCCCGCACCGCCGTCTTCCGCGGGTCGCGACCCTCGGCCACGGCGCGGATGGCGATGTCCCGGTCGGTGATCATCCCGATCACCCGATCGTTCTCGGACACCGGGATCGCCCCGACGTCCAGCGCCTTCATCTTCGCCGCCGCCTGCATCAGCGTCGCGTCGGCTTCAATGTCCTGCACGTTCGTCGTCATCACGTCTCGAAGCTGCATCACGGTCTCCTTTCTTCACCAGGCCGTTTCGGTGCTCGCTCGCGCGCTCCGTCTCCCGGCACTCTATGCCCCGGCCGCAACGCTGGTGAACCCGAAAAACCTCTCCCCGTTCAGCCCGCCGGGGGAGAGAAAGCGGCGCAACCACCAAGACACGAAGACCACCAAGCGGTTGCCTTGCGTTCCCACGTCCCTTCGCGTCACGCGCAGCTCGGGTTGGAGTTTGGAGGAGCTGCTTGGTGGTCTTCGTGTCTTGGCGGTTCATCGCCCCTTTTTCAGTTCGAAAAAGAAAAACGGCTCGGGGGAGCCTCGCCCTCCCGGTCGGCGATTTTCAGGCGAACCGCTTGACCCATTACCTAATAGATGCCTAACATTAATGCGGGGGCCGCGCGGCTTACAAACCGCGCCGGGACATCTTGATTGTTCGCGCGTCGTTCGCCCGCTTCCGCCGGAGGGT
>JBAUGM010000121.1:0-20113 GCA_049679725.1 Tepidisphaeraceae bacterium | reverse complement strand
CCTCGAGGTCGCTCGCACTCGAAATCCCCCTCATCCTAACCTTCTCCCGGAGTACCGGGAGAAGGGATCAGCGCGCGAATCAAGCCGGATTCGCGGATTGAGATCCTTTCATCCTCCATCGCGGGATAACGTGAGTTCGCGGCGCAGAGGGACCCGCGCGCGATCCCATCGCGGTCGAGCGTGGCATGCGTGCCGCCGGAGTATCGCGCGGTGGACGCGGGTTGCGTCAGGCCAGGGCCTGCGAGCGGACTTGCTGCTGCGACGGCTCAAGGACGTCGATCTCGATCGACTCGAGGATGCACGATGCGTCGAGGCCCTGTCGCGCCTCGTCGCGGTGCGTCTCGACCATGAGCTGTAGCGCGTCTCGCAGGTTCGCCCGGCACTCGGGAAGCGACTTGGCTTGCGTGATCGTGCCGGGGATCTCTTCGACCCAACCCACAAACCATCCGTTCGTCTCCGGCTTGATGATGGTGTGGTAGCGCTGCTTCATGGGCGGCATTGTGAACAACTGTTTCGCGCCGGGTCAAGGAAAACTTTATTCCGCAACGCGGGATTCATCGGAAATCTCGCGTGAAACGGTGAGCGAACCTCCGCGGTTGCTTTACCCGCGCCGAACCCCTCGCTACCATTTCAGGTGTACGACTGAACGGCGCGCCGCCACGTCATCTTTCCGCGCGCGACTCGTGCTGCGTCCTTTGTGAGGGTGTCCGCTATGGCCACGACCCTCGCCCAAAGCCTGCGGGCTGATCCGGTCAGCCGGCTCTCCCTTCGCCCGCCCTGCAGCGTCGACGTCTCCACCCCCATCGACCAGACGCTCCGCTGCATGGTCGACCAGCGCATCGGTTGCGCGCTGGTCACCGAGCACGACCGGCTCGTCGGGATCTTCACCGAGCGCGACTTCGTCGACCGCGTCGTCGCCGCCGACCTGGACGTGGCCCAGCCGATCGGCGCGGTCATGACGCGGTCGCCCAGGACGATCAACCAAGCCGACAGCATTCAAAACGCGATCGAGCTGATGGAGGGCAAGGGGTTTCGGCATCTGCCCGTCCTGGGTGACGATGCGCGGCCGGCGGGCGTGATGTCCGTCAAGGACGTCGTCCACTACCTCGTCGGGTACTTCCCGGCCAACATCTACAACCTGCCGCCCACCCCCGAGATGTCGCAGCCGTCCAGGGAGGGTGCGTAGAATCACAGCGAGGGAGAGAACCGAAATACCATGAGTATCACAACCGGAACGGCGGAAGGGGTGTCGAGTCAGTCAGGGGAGAATCGGCCCGGCGGCGGTGGCAATGGCAAGCACGTCACGACGCTGCCGTCCGTTACGATCCGTTTCTGCGGCGACAGCGGCGACGGCATGCAGTTGGCCGGGACGCAGTTCACGGATACGTCCGCGCTCGTTGGCAACGACATCAGCACGCTGCCCGATTTTCCCGCCGAGATCCGCGCGCCCGCCGGGACGCTCGCGGGCGTCAGCGGGTTTCAGATCCACTTCTCCAGCACCGACATCTACACGCCCGGCGACGACGTGGACGCGCTCGTCGCCATGAACCCGGCCGCCCTGCGCACGAACATCGCCTCGGTGAAGCCAGGCGGCATCGTCATCGTCAATGAAGACGCCTTCGCCGCAAACGACCTGAAGAAGGCGGGGTATGCGAGCAATCCGATCGAGGACGGCTCGTTGTCGCGCTACCGGTTGATCAAAGTCCCCGTGAACAAGCTGACGACGCTCGCCGCGAAAGACAGCGGCCTGGGCGCCAAGGACATTGACCGCTGCAAGAACATGTTCGCGCTGGGGCTGTGCTACTGGCTCTACGGCCGCCCGCTCGAGCCGACGCTCGACTACATCAAGGCGAAGTTCGGCAAGAAGCCGCCCGTGATGCTCGGGAACTCGGCCGTGCTCAAGGCGGGCTACCACTTCGGTGAGACGACGGAACTCTTCACCGAGCACTACCAGGTCCCCAAGGCCAAGCTCGCGCCCGGCACGTACCGCAAAATCACCGGCAACGAGGCCGTCGCCATCGGCATGGTCGCGGCGGCGGAGCTTGCCGGCAAAGACCTCATTTATGCCAGCTACCCAATCACGCCGGCCAGCGACATCCTGCACAACCTCTCGACGATGAAGAATTTCCGCGTCGTCACGTTCCAGGCGGAGGATGAGATCGCCGCCGTCGGCGCGGCCATTGGCGCGTCGTTTGGCGGCGCGCTGGGCGCGACGGGAACGAGCGGGCCGGGCATCGCGCTGAAGTCCGAAGCGATCGGCCTGGCCGTCATGACCGAGCTCCCGATCGTCATCGTGGACGTTCAGCGCGGCGGCCCCAGCACCGGCCTGCCGACGAAGACGGAGCAGGCAGACCTGCTGCAAGTCATGTTCGGCCGCAACGGCGAATGCCCCGTGCCGATCATCGCGGCGTGCTCGCCCGCCGACTGCTTCAACGCGGCTGTGGAAGCGTTCACCGTCGCGACGCGCTACATGACGCCGGTCATCCTCCTGACCGACGGCTACCTTGCCAACGGCTCCGAGCCCTGGATGGTCCCGGATGTCTCGAAGCTCCCGAAGTTGACCGTGAACCATCCGACGACCGTCAACGACGATCGCGGCTTCATGCCCTACAAACGCGACGAGAGTCTCGCCCGCCCCTGGGCCATCCCCGGCACGCCGGGCCTCGAGCATCGCATCGGCGGGCTGGAGAAGCAGGACGTCACCGGCAACGTGAACTACGAGGCCGCCAACCACGAGCACATGGTCCGCACCCGCGCCGCGAAGGTCGCCGGGATCAGGCCCGTCGGGCCGGACCTGCTGTGGACGGGCCCGGAGAGCGGCGAGGTGCTGATCGTCGGCTGGGGCAGCACGTTCGGCGCGATCAAGGCCGCGACGATCGAGCTGGAGCGCGAAGGCATCACCGTCTCCGCCTGCCACGTGCGCTACGTCAATCCGCTGCCCAAGCGCATTGGCGAGCTGATGTCGCGCTTCCGCCACGTGCTGATCCCCGAGATGAACCTCGGCCAGCTCCGCACGCTGCTCCGCGACAGGTTCCTCGTCGACGCGAAGGGGCTGAACAAGGTTCGCGGCCAACCCTTCACGATCGGGGAGATCGTCCGCGGGGTGCACTCGCTGCTGCGCGGCGAGGTGAAGGGCGCCGAAGTGCCGCTCAGCGCCGACGACGGCCTCGAAGCCAGCATCGCCGGCACTCCGGGTGGAGGATGAGGAGTAGCAAGGCGACCGCGAAGTTCGCGAAGAACGCGAAGAACGGCCGCGAAGAAAAATCAGCATTCAATCTCTGTTTTCTTCGCGACTCCTTCGCGTTCTTCGCGAACTTCGCGGTCGCCTTTGGGTCTGACGAGAAAGAGCAACATGAGCATCGCACCGAACGCGTCATTGAACGTGCTGAAGCCCGCCGATTTCGCCAGCGATCAGGACATCCGCTGGTGCCCGGGCTGCGGCGATTACTCGATCCTGGCGCAGACGAAGAAGGTCTTCGCCAAGCTCGGGCTCGACCGCACGAAGACCGTGTTCATCTCCGGCATCGGCTGCTCCAGCCGCTTCCCGTACTACATGAACACGTACGGCTTCCACTCGATCCACGGCCGCGCGCCGACATTTGCGACGGGGCTGAAGCTCGCGCGGCCGGATCTGAACATCTGGATGGTCACCGGCGACGGTGACGGGTTGTCGATCGGCGGCAATCACCTGATGCACATCATCCGCCGAAACGTCGACGTGAAGATCCTGCTGTTCAACAACAAGATCTACGGGTTGACGAAGGGCCAGTACAGCCCGACGAGCGAGCAGGGGAAGAAGACCAAGAGCACGCCGATGGGCGCGCCCGATCACCCGATCCGCCCGATCAGCATCGCCATCGCCGCCGAGGCGTCGTTCGCGGCGCGTTCGGTGGACGTCGACGTCAAGCACCTCGAGTACGTGCTTGAGCGTGCCGCCAAACACGTCGGCACGGCGTTCGTCGAGATCTACCAGAACTGCAACATCTTCAACGACGGCGCCTTCAACTACGCGACCGACAAAGCGACGAAGAGCGATACGACGCTCTTTCTCGAGCACGGAAAGCCGCTCGTGTTCGGCAAGGATTCCGACAAAGGTATTCGCCTCCACGCGATGACCCCGGAAGTCGTCGACCTCAAGGTGACTGGCCGCGACGACCTGCTCATCCACGACGAGAAAGCGCCGGAGCCAAGCCTCGCGTTCCTGCTCAGCCGCATGCGCTACCCCGAGTTCCCCGAGCCGATGGGCGTCTTCCGCGACATCGAGCAGGAGCGCTACGTCGATTTGGTCCGCAAGCAGAACGACGCCGCCGTTGCCAAGCAGGGCAAGGGGGATCTGCAGAAGTTGATCACCGGCGACGAGACGTGGACAGTGGGCTGACGCGCCGAGCCTTACGTAAGTTCGTTGCCGAACAATCGTTTGCATCAAATTCGGCGCGCATTTTCGCATTGACATCCAGCAATATCCTGTCAGGGTGCTTCATCGAAGGCGCGTGCACGCGCGCCGCATATCGATCTTGCGCGAGGGCGCGCGGCCCCTTCACGGCCGCAGGCACGGAAGGCGCGGTGAGGCATCTCCTGAGGATTTTCGGGTCGTTTGTGCGGACGGGCGCGACGATCTCGCTGATCGTCGCCTTCGTGCTGGTCGCGGACTACCTCATGCGCTACACGCCGCAGGCGGCGCAGGCGCGCTGCGACCGTGAGAACGCCGCCGTCGTTGCCGCGGCCGCTCGCATCTACGAGGCGGGGCGATGGTCGTATCCAGCCTACGACCTGGACGTTGCCTCCCCGTCGCCCGAGCTGGAATCATGCGACTGTGACCTTTTGGCCTCCGCCGATGATTGCCACGTCCTGCTGAACCACAACCCGTAGTGGTGGCACATCCCCGCTATAAGAATCCCGCCACTTCCTAGCTGACCGGCGCCATCCGTCGGGTATAACTTCATCGAGCCCGGGAGCAATCGGGCAACCTCGAATAGCCGAGTTCAAACAGGAGAGCCTGCCATGAGCATCCTCGACCTGCGCGGCCCGGAGTTCCTGCAAGTCTTCCTCACGCTCTTCCTCCTCCTCATCGCGGCGGGGCTCGTCTTCCGATGGCTGATGGCCGGTCCGTTCGACGACCACCCGTCGCACGAGCCCGACCTGGCGCCGCTGGAAGTCGCCTACCTCGCCGGCGGCGCCAAGTCCGCCACCGACGCCGCCATCGCGTCGCTCGTGCATCGCGACGTCTTGACCGTCCGCAACTCCGCGCCGCGAGCGCTGCGCGTGGCGGCGATGCTGCCCGACGATGCCACGCCCCTGGAGACGGCGGTGTACGTGTCCGTCGACTCCGTGAAAGATCAGACGATCCGCCAGGTTCGCAAAGACACCGCCGAACGCGCGACGCGCCTCGCTCGGCGGCTGGAGGAGTATGAATTCCTCCTCGATCCGATGCGCCGAATGGTCCGTCACGTCGTCCCCGTCATCCTGATGATCGGCCTGCTTCTGCTGGGCATCGCGAAGGTCGTGGTTGGCGTCAACCGCGGTCGGCCGGTCGGGTTCCTCGTCGCGCTGTGCATCGTGACGGCTATCGTGGCGATCGTTTTCGCAATCAGGTCGTCGCACCGCACGCGGCGCGGGTCGCGGCTTCTCCAGCGGCTCAAGCGAGAGCACGCCGCCTTGCACGCGACGGCCACGGTCGCGCCCAGCCGCATGGGTTATGCCGACATCGCCCTCGCTTACGCGCTGTACGGCCCGATCGTTCTCTCCATGGGACCGCTGGCCGATTTGAACCACGCGATGAAGCCCCGCCGCTCCGGCGGCAGCGGGTGCGGCGGATCGTCCGGCTCAAGCTGCGGCGGCAGCAGCAGTAGCTGCGGCAGTGGAAGCAGTTGCGGCGGAGGCGGCGGATGCGGCGGCTGTGGCGGGGGCGGATGCGGAGGCTCATGATGACACACCCAACCAATAACCCCTCCCACTTGGCGGCGGTGCGAGGCTCGACTGAGCTCGCCGAAGTCAGCACCGCGGGTTCCGCCGCAACCCCCGCGCACCTCGGCCTCGGCATCGGCTGGCGCCCCGAGATTGCCCTCACCATCGACCGCCGCCGTGACCTCGGCTTCGTCGAGATCACCGCCGAGCACTTCCCCGGCGCGCAAGTCCCCCCGGCGATCGACCGGTTGCGCGAGCGCGGCCTCGCCGTCATTCCGCACGGCATCTCCCTCTCGCTCGGCGGGGCGGAGCCGGTCGATCGCGACCGCGTCCGCGCCCTGGGCGACCTCGCGAAACGCGTCGGCGCGCCGCTCGTCAGCGAGCACATCGCCTTCGTCCGCGCCGGTGGCATCGAATCGGGCCACCTCCTTCCCGTCTCGCGCACGCGGGCCGGATTGGAAGTGGTCGTCGAGAATGTGAAGGTCGCGCGCGACTTGCTCCCCGTCCCGCTGGCGCTGGAAAATATCTCGATTCTCTTCGACTGGCCCGGCGCCGAGATGGCCGAGGCCGAGTTCGTCACGGAAATCCTCGAGCGCACCGACAGCCTCCTGCTCCTCGACATCGCCAACGTCTGGGCCAACGCGAAGAACCTCGGCGGCGAAGAGCGCGCGCTACTCCGCGACCTCCCGCTCAATCGCCTCGCCTACGTCCACGTCGGCGGCGGCGAGGAGCGCGACGGCGTCTACCACGACACCCACGCCGCCCCCGTCCCCGCCGGCGTGTTCGATCTCGTCGAAAGTCTCTGCACCCTGACCCACCCGCCCGGCGTCATGATCGAACGGGATGATGACTTCCCGCCGGATTGGGAACTCGAAGCCGAACTCGACCGGTTGGCGCGAGCGGTTCAGGCCGGCGCAGAACGGAGGAGGGTGTAGCATGCCAGATGACGAGACGGCCACGCGATCGACGGCCCGCTTCTCCCTCTCCCCGGAGTACCGGGAAGAGGGAGGGCGCGACCAAGGCCCCGCCGCGGATCGCGAGCAACTCGCGAAACAGCAGGCAGCGCTCGTGCGGGCGCTGGCGGATCGGTCGGGGGCGCCGGCCGGATTCGATCAAACCCATGTGTCGACCGCTGCCGCGTCGCTGCTCGCCAAGCGACGCCGGGCTATTGAGAAAACCTGGCCAGAGCTGGCCGCATCGCTGGGCGATCGCTTTCGCGAAACGTTCGACGCCTACGCGCGGGCACAATCGATCCCCGCCGATGGACCGGTGACGGATGGACGGCAGTTCGCACACCATCTCCGTCGCCTCGGTCAGCTTTCCGACGGCGGACGGTTGCAACTGCTCCTTTCAGAGATGGGCCGTCGCCCTGTCGGCTTTGCATACCTTCCTGGACGACGCGAGATCGTCGTTGCGCTCCGGTTCGGCCGAGGCGCGCGGCGGTTCAGCCTGCGCTGTCCAGGCCTGCGCCGAACCGATTTTTCTCAACCGCTGGGATCGCTCGTGAAGTAGAATTGAGCGCTGCGCAGGGCGGAGGCATTCGGATCCCGTTCCCGTTCGGAGGTCTGCCATGGCCACGACGTGCCCAAGCTGCGGGTCGAAGAACCTCGAAGGCGTCGACGAGTGCGCGAACTGCGGGGCCGACCTCCGCGCCGTCGACCTGCCCAAGCCGGTTTCCAAGCTCGAGCAGTCGGTCATGAAGCTGCCGCTCACGAGCCTTCAGCTCTCGCTGCTCCCCACGATCGAGTCGATCACGCCGCTGGAAGAAGCCGTGCGCGAGATCTCGTCGAAGAAGCTGGATATGCTGGCCGTCGTCGACAGCGAGCGTCTCGTCGGGCTGTTCTCCGTCCGCGACATCCTGACCCGCGTCGGCACGGATTACGGGACGAAGAAGTCGCGCCCCGTGCGCGAGTTCATGACGAGGAATCCCGAGACGCTCCCCCCCGAAGCGCACATCAACTACGCGATCAACCTGATGGACGTCGGCGGCTACCGCCACGTGCCGGTGGTGCGGGATGGGTACCTGCTGGGCGTCGTCTCGGCGCGCGACGTGCTGCGCTACATCGTCAAGCAGAGCCGCGCGATGGTCCCGACTGCCGGGCGCACGACCTCACACGGCGTCGCCGCGGCGATGTGAACACGGCGCCGTCCGCGTCCGTGCCCGCGCGTGCGGCTGCTATGGCGCGGAGCGCGAAGTCGCTTCCGCCTTCCTTACCATGATCGCCGCCGCCAACTCTGCCGCGGTGGCCGGCCCGTAGAGCCTGAACGCTTTCCGGTCGAACCGATAATACTTCCGCCGCGGCTGTGTCCGGTCGTAATACTTCAACAGCTCGACGTTGCGCGCCCCCAGGTCATGGGCGAAGATGACGGGTGCGTCGTCCGGCCAGGCGACGCCCGAGTTGTAGACCGGCTCGTCGTGTGGCTTGGCGCCGGCGTCGTAGCCAACCAGGACGACGGCCGGAGGCTGGATGCGCTGCCCGATCGCCTGCCGCAGGATCGTTCCCGTCGGGGCGAAGATCTGATCGTCGTTCACCGACGGGTTGAGTTCGGGCACGGAGAACAGCGCCAGCGCCGCGAGGGCGACGGTGAGTGCCGCGCTCACTCTCCGATGCGCCACGGCGCTCGTCCAGAACCCCGCGATCCGGTCCGCGCCCAGCACGACCAGCAGGAGCACCGGCGTCACGATCGGGATGACGTAGTGCGGCATGTAGAAGGTGTACGGCAGGTACAGCAGGAAGAACACGACCGGCACCGCCGCCACCACCGCGCGCGGCACGTCCGTCAGCCGAAAGATGCCGGCGACCAGGAACAGCAGCAACACCTTCGCAGGGAGCAATACGTCCACCGTGAGCTTCACGCGCTCCCATGCGCTGTGAACAAGCCGGTCCGCGCGGTGCTTCTCCACTTCCGGACGCATGAAGCCGTCGTAATAGACGGCCTTCTGCGCCAGCATCGATCGCGGGCGGGCCTGCGCGTCGAACGGGTGAAAACCGTACGTCGTGCCGGGTTGATCGGTTTGGAGGTAGAGCGTGTGCGGCGTTCGAAGCCAGTCGCCGGTCGTTCCCTTGTTCAACACGAGTTGCAGGGACAGGAACGGCAGCGCCGCGAGGACGACTGCCGCGCAGGTCGTTGCGATGCGGCGTGGCGGGAGGCCGCGGAAGTCCAGGAGCATCGCGGCGCCGACCGGGATCGCGAACGCCAGCGCGTCGACCGGCCGAACGATCGCCGCCCATCCCGCGCACGCGCCGATGCACGCCGCCCACTTCACTTGCTTCGTCTCGCGCCACCTCAGCCACGCCAACAACACCCCAAGCCCGAGGAGCATCATCGGCGACTGCGACATCACCAGCGTCGCGTTCAGCCGAAACCACTGCCCCGCGAGCGCGAGCAGCACGACGAGCAGGCCCGCGACGCCGTCGACGAGGCGCGTGACCAGCAGGTAACTCAATCCCAGCGCGAGCCCCGTCACGATGGCCGGCATCACCCAAGGCGGCAGCGACAGCCACGCGCCCGGGACGTACATCAGCGCCGACCCCGGGAAGTAGATCGACGCGTACACCGGCCGTGCGAGCATCTGGAACGACTCGAAGAAATCCGCCAGCGAATGCTGCGGCATCCACAAGCGCCCGCGCGCGAGCATCCGCGTCTGAATCGCGTAGCTGTGCTCGTCGTGCGACTTGGGAAGCAGGTCGCGCCCGCTGGTGACCGTCGAAATCGTGAGGTAAACCGCCGAAAGGATCGTGATCGCGACGAACGCGTATGCCTGCGCTCGTGGCGAGGGGCGGCGAAGCCGCTCGAGCACGCCGCGGGCGGGGAGGTCGTCGCGTTTCTGCTTAGCGGTCACTTGAGGTTCAGGAATTCCATCATGTGCTGGTCGAAGATCTTCTGCGCCTGCGGGTCGGCCAGCGGCAGGCGCATCTCGTTGATGACCTTCGTGCCCATGCCGATCCATTCCTTCCAGCAGTCGGCGCAGATCTTCTCATGGATCAGCTTCCCCTGCGCGTTGCTGAACGGCGGGTTCGCAAGCCGCGGTCCGACCTTGCCGCAGCGCTGGCAAAGGACCTGGCCCTCGCCGACGGGGGCGGCGGCGGGGGCTTTGCTGGCGAGTTCCGGCACGGGCGCGCCGAGTTCCTGGAGCGTCGCGATCATCGCGTTCTTCGGCAGAGCATCGCCGCGCTCGTTGGCGATGCGGACGCCGGTCGTGAGCGACTCGATCGCCGCGTCCCGCTGGCTCGCCTTGAGCTGCGCGTCGGCCATGAGCTGGTAGGCCTTGCTGATGTTCGGGTTCAGCTCGACGACGCGGCGAAGCGACACGACGGCGTCGGTGTACTGCCCCGCGTCTAAATACGCCCGGCCAAGTGAAAAGTGCCCCAGCTCATTACCGGGGTCGGCTTCGGCCATCTTCTTGAACTGCTCGATGCGGGACGCGGTGTCTGACACGGTCAACTCCTAATAAAGCGGACGTAAGTAACTATCTCAAAAAGCAGGCAGGAATGAGCCACCGATGGGGCACCGATGCACACCGATGAGAAAACCAAGCGAGAAAATAAGGATCGGTGCTCATCGGTGCCCCATCGGTGGCAAAATGCATTTTGAGATAGTTACCAAGTATAGCGCGCCAGACGTCTCTCGGCACGGCGGACGGTTGTGGTTATTCGGGTGCGGTTGTCGGCGGCGGCAACTGCTGTGGCTGAAGTGTTTCCAGCCGCTCAAGCTCCGCCGCGACGGTCCCCGCGGATTTGAGCTTACGGTCGACGCGATCGAAGTAGTAGACGCGACGCGCCGGCCGGCGCTGGGCGTAGTAGCGGATCAACTCAATGTTGCGCTCGCCCAGGTCGTGAGCGAAGATGATCGGGTTGTCGTCGATCTTCGCCGCCTCCCAGTTGTACACGGGCTCGCCGTGGACGTTCTCATCCGGCCGCGGCGTGAATTTCACCAATACGAGCGCGGGCTGCTGCACGCTTGTGGGGATGATCTCGCGCGCGTCAATCAGCTCGACATACTCAAACGGGTCGTCCCGCACGTTCGGGTTCATCTCCGGGAGCGCGAGGATGCACTGGCCGACGACCATGACGGCAGCAAATGTCGCAACCGCCGCGCGGCGCCTCGGCCACAGCGATTCGACCTGGCGCATCCCGAGCATCGCGAGGAGGATCGTCGCCGGCGCGACGACGGGCGTGTAGTGCCGCAGGAGGGCCGCATAGAACAGGTAGAAGAAGCAGTAGAGGGGAAACACCGCCGCCAGCGCTCGCCGCGGAACGGTCGTCAGCCCAAAGAGCCCGGCGAACAGGAGCGGAATCAGTGCGATCGCCGTTGGCGTCAGCGTATCGAGCGGAACCGGCGACGGCAGCGTGGCGGCGAGCACGTCCATCAGGCGGCCGGTCCTGGGGTTGAGCCACGCGTCGAGCAATCGCTCCGGGCGATGTGCGAGGATCATCGGGCGGTTGTACCGAACGTGGTACTCGGTCTTCTGCACGATGGGCGACCGGGGCAGCTTCGTGAGGTCGGACTTGTGGAAGCCGAAGGAGAACTGCGGCGCATCGCGATCGAGGTAAAGCCGGTAGGGCGAGTGGAACGCTTCGCCGGTCACGCCGAGGTTGAAGATCACCTGGAGGACGAGCCACGGCGCCGCGGCGGCGACGATGGCGCCGGCGGTGGTGAGAAACTCGCGGAGGGGCCGCCGGAAGCAGTCATAGAGGATCGCGGCGCCGAGCGGCAGGGCGTAGGCCAGCGCGTCAGCGGGGCGCGTGACGGCCGCGAAGCCGGCGAACGCGCCGATCAGCATCGCCCAACCGATCCGCCGCTCGCGCCGCCAGCGGAGGTACGCACAGAACATCGCCAGCCCGAGCAGCAGCATCAGCGGCTGCGACATGACGATGACGGACACGTAGCGGAACCACATCAACGACAGCAGCCAGACCGCCGCCACAGCCCCCGCCCAGCCGTCGACGATCTCGGCGATCACGCTGAACAGCAGCGCGACGCACCCGGCGGAGATGAGCGCCGCGATGATCCAGAACGGCGCGCCCGCGAGCACGCCGACGGCGAACGCCATCGCCGTGCCGGGGAAGTACATCGAGCAGTACGCCGGCGTGACGATCACGTGGAACGTGTCGAAGAAGTCCGCCATCGGGTGCGGCGGCAGCCACAGGCGACCCGACGCGATGATCTGCGCCTGGATCGCGTAGCTCTGCGAGTCGTGATACTTCGGATACAGCGGCCGACCCTGCCACAGCGCCGTGAACGAGAGGTATGCCGCCGCGATGACAAAGACCGCGGCTGTGGCGATGGCGCGTTGGCGGGGCGTCATTCGACGAAGCCGCCTGGCGGCGCGGTAGATTCGCGCGCGCACGGGCGCCGCGCACGCGAGACCCGCCGCGATGAGGGTGAGGATGACCAGTAACCAGGTGGGAGCGGGCATCACGGCAACGGCTCGCTCGTGGATTGGCCGGCCGGTTGCGACGTCGCGGTGGTGGTCGCTCTCGTTGTCGCCGTCGTGGTTGCGGCGGGCGTCGCTCGCGCGCGCATCTGAGCCCACAGCGCATCGGCGCGCCCGATGTAGACGAACGACGCGGGATCTCGTCGATCCACGGCGTAGAACCGGCGCTGCGGCTGGTGCTGGGCGAAGTACTTCAACAGCTCGACGTTGTTGGCCGCGCCCAGGTCGTGCGCGCGGATGATCGGTGCATCGTAGGGCCAGGCCGTGTCGACGTTGTAGACCGGTTCCTCGTGGTAATCGAGGCCGGGGTGGAACCGGAACAGCACGATGGCGGGCGCCTCGACGAGCGCCGGCAGCTTGACCATCGAGAAGTCCATGATCGGTAGCGCCCGCATGTTGTCGATCGCGCGACGATTTGGCTCGGGGAACATGCTGATCGTGATGCCGGCCACCGCCAGCGTCGCGCCCAATCCCATCGATCGGAAGTTCACCCGCACGGCGTGCAGCCCCAGGAGCATGATGAGGATCACGGTCGGTGCGACGAACAGCGTGTAGTGCGCGAAGAAGAACGGGTAAAGCGAGTAGAGCACGAGGAACAGCGGCAGGGCGCCCCACAGCACGTACCGCTGCCGCGCGAACGCGTGCATCAGCCCTGCGGGCAGCAGGAGGACGAGCAGCGGGTGGGGCAAGGTGTAGTAGAGCGTCTGGATGAACTGGTCGTAGACGCGGATAGGGATCTTCCGCGGGCTGTGCTTCTCCGCCGCGGGCAGGATGAATTCCCTGTACATGACGTGCTTCTGAAGCAGCTTCGTGTGGAGCGGCAAGGTCGGGTCGTAGGTGGGAAACCCGAACCCGACCGAAGGCAGGTCTCGATCCCTGTAATGCGCGTGCGGGGTCGTCATCACGCTGCCCGTGACGCCGTAGTTGAAGACGAGTTGCAGCGCCAGGAGCGGCGCCGCGCCCGCGACCACGGCGGCAGCCGTCGCGAGACGCGCGCGGGACGGCATGCGCCACCATGCGCCCAGCATCGCCAACCCCACCGGCACCGCGAGACAGACCGCGTCGACCGGCCGCGTGACGGCGGCCCAGCCTGCGATGATTCCGATCAGCGCGCTGTTCCGCACGCGCGGGTTCCGCCGCCACCGGAGGAACGCCCAGACGAAAAGCAGCCCGCCGAGCAGGATCGGCACTTGCGCCTGCGATTGCAGCGACTGTTGGCGGAAGACCACCAGCGAGCTCAGCGCGAGCGACGCGAGCAGCCCGGCCGCGCCGTCGAGCAGCTCGGTCACGATCCAGTACAGGAGTCCGCCGCACGCGCCCGCCGCGAGCAGCGGCATGACCCAGTATGGGAGCCCCAGCCACATCCCCGGAACCCACAGCAGGGATGCGCCGGGCCAGGTCAGTGACGAGTACACCGGCTCGACGAAGACGTAGAAACTGTCGAAGAAATCCCCGTTGGGAAGCGGCGGCATCCAGAGCCGCCCGATGGACATCATGCGCGCCTGAAGCAACGCCATGAACTCATCGTGCCACCGTGGTTGGAACGTCCGTCCCTGCCACGACGCGGTGACGTACAGGTAAGCGCTCGTGAGGAGGCCGATGCCGAACGCGATCCGGCGACGCGCGGCATCGGACGGGTGGCTGATGAGGACGAGCGCGTACCGGAGGCGCCGGCGGAGGCCGGGGATGAACGACGCCGCGATGCCCGCGCATCCCAACTTGAGCGTGATCGGCGGGTCGTACTCTGCGTTGACGCACAGGCCCCAGACCAGGGCGCCCAGCACGAGCAAGAGGATCAGGTTGACCTTGCGGGCGCGCTGGCTCATGGAGCGGGACGAGGCTATGTGTCCGCCGCGGACGTGTCAACGCGGGTGTCGATCCGACGACATGCGCCGCCGTCGTCGTCGCCCACACCGGCGCGCGGCCCAACCGTCGGTGCGTCACGGAACGCTGAGACTTGGGCCGAGCGGCTTCGTCGTTGCGGCGCTTGGCGCTGCTCCGGCATCGGCCGCGGCAAGCTCGCGCCACAGGTCGCCGGCGCGCCCGGCGTACCTGCACGAGAGGTCCGCCCGATCCACCACGTAGACGTGCCGATCAGGCTGACGCCGGCCGTAGTATTCGATGATCTCGCGGTTCTTGTGCGGGCCCAGGTTGTGGGCGCGGATGATGTCGGCGTCGTCAGGATTGGGCGTGTCGATGTTGTAGACCGGCTCATCGTGGACGTTTTGGCCGGGGCTGAATCGGAAGAGGACCAGGGCGGGTTGTCGGATGGTCCGGGGGAGCGTTCGGACCGAGAAGTCCATCGCGGGCATGACGACGAAGCCGTCGTCGCGGTGCCGATCGAGTTGTGGCAGCGATCCGATGCACAGGGCGGCGATCGCCAGCGCCACGCCCGTCGAGCTTCCCCGCCACGTGGATTCGAGCGCCGGCAGCGCGAGGACCACCAGCAGGATCGATGCGGGCGCCACCACCAGCGCGTAATGAGGCACGAAGAACGGATAGCCGGCATAGAGCAGGAGGAACAGCGGCAGGACCCCCCAGACCACGTACCGGCCGCGTGAGAACCCCTGCATCAGCCCGACGGGGAGCAGGATCAGGAGCAGCGGGTGCGCAAGCGCGGTGCGGAATGTGACCGGTACCAGTTCGCTCGCCAGTCGCATTGGGACGTTCGCAAGCGAGTGCTCCGCGGCGGCCGGGATGGCCCAGTCGCGGTACATGAGTCGCTTCTGCAACACGCCTGCCTGCGGCGCCCGCTCGGCGTCGAACTCCTTGAACCCGAACGTGACCGCAGGCAGGTCTCGATCCCGGTAATGCGCGTGCGGGGTCTTCATCGCGCTGCCCGTGACGCCGAAGTTGAAGACGACCTGCAACGCCAGGAAGGGAACGGCGCCGGCGATCATCCCGGCCGGCGAGGTGATTCTCACAAGCCGCGCGCACGTGGGCAGGCGCAGCAGCACGGCGATGGCCAGCGGAACCGCCAGGCACAGAGCGTCGGCGGGCCGGGTGACGGCCGCCCACCCCGCGATGACGCCGATCAGCAGCGCGTTGCCAAACCCCGGCGACGCGCTCCACCTCAGCCAGGCCCACGCGAGCGACAAGCCCCACAGCAGGATCGGAACCTGGGCCAGCGATGCGATCGATTCCAGGTGCAGCATGGCCAGCGCGAGCAGCGCGAGCGAACCGATCGCGCCCGCCACGCCGTTCACCAACTGTGTCACAACGCTGTACATCAGTCCGATGGACGCCGCCGACGCGGCGAGCGGGGCGAGCCACGCCGGGTAGACTTCCGCCCATCCGCCGGACGCGAACCCTTCGACGTGAGGGACGGCTCGCCATCGTAGAGGTCCACACCGGTCTTGGATGGAGCATGCCGCCCTCGCGCAGGTCGGGGAAGCGGACGGACGGGATGCCTTCCTCGTCCGCCGCCTGCTCGACCGCCGGCAGCAATACGTTTCGGGCTCGCAGTCCGTTGTAGGCCAGGTCCAGGCGGGCGTCGACGATGAGCATGAGCGGCATGGTAGGGGAAAGCGGAAGGGGATGCTGCCTGCTGCGAATGCTTGTTGACGGATGTTCGTGTTTGTGTATCGTTCTTGCCAGCCGTGTCACCCTTGGGGGACGGCGCGGGGCGATCGCGTTCTTCACGTTTTGGGGCTTCAGGAGGTGGGCTGTGGCGCTATTCCGTTCACCATTCTCGTGGCATCACGCTGACATTCGGAGAAGCAATGGCCGCGAACACCTGCTGACCAAAGCGCTCGTCGAGCCGCTCGAAGGCCGCGTGTTGTTTATGAGGTCGCAGGTCTACGTTGGTGTCGGCGACGTCGAAGGCGACTACGGCGGCGGGAACCCGCCCGTTCACTACGCCTGGTCGCCCACCAAGACCGGGACCGAGTGGGACTGGGAAACCGGCCTCCCGTACGAGTACGAATACGTCGGCGAATATGAGAACGAGACGGTCACGCTCGACTTGAGCAACCTGCCGAAGCACACGCACCTGGACGTGTGGATTCGCAACGACGCGTTCGGCCCCGCGGCCGGGCCCGTCTCCTCGATGAGCGGCGACGTCGACGGCAAAGGACTCACGTTCGGCGCTTCCCGCTACGAATGGGAGGAGTACTGGTACCAGACGGGTGACCCCGTCGAGCACGAGGGCGACGCGGCGACGATCTCGATCACCGGTGCCGGCTTCGCGCCGGGATGGATGTGGAGGCCGGCGGCCGTGTACGTGGACGCCTACTTCCCGACGGTCGCGCTCACCGGGGGCGGGACAACGTACGAAACCGACGGCGAACCGCTCGAGTTCACCGTCACGCGCGACGGGGACCCGACGCTGTGGACCAAGTCGTTGACCGTGCAACTCGACGTGTTCGGCACCGCCACGCCGGTCGAGGATTACGTCGCCATCTCATCCACGGTCACGATCCCCGCCGGGGAGGAAAGCAAAACGTTCTCCACCAGCGCGGTCGTGGACACGACGGAGGAGCCGCCGGAGAGCGTGATCGTGCACCTGAAGAAGGACGACGCCTACGACCGATCGAACACATACCGGCTGGCGACCGGCTGGATCTACGACGGCGAGAACACGAACGAGGATTGGGACGAGGACGGCGAGCCCGACCCGTCCCCGCCGCCGCCGGTCCCCCCGCCCGGCGGGGACGACGGGGAGCCGGACGACACGATCAACATCACCGTCGGCTCCGGCGGCGAGCCCGAGGAGGACGGCTCCGACAGCGGCAGCAGCGGCGACGGCGAGGACCCCGGCGGCGACGGCCTCACCACGGGCGGCTGGCTGGCGCTCAACGACGACTTCGACGAAGAGAACGAGTCCGGCGACGAGCCGCGCGCGGACAACGATCCCTCGTTCACCGACCCCGGCATCGTTCCGTGGGATGGCGAGGTCTCGCCGTTGTACCTCGGCATCGGCAGCGACACGTACAACCGCGAAGGGACCTTCACGATCAATTGGACCGAGTCAAAGGTGAAGGTCTGGGCGTACGAGCAGATCGACCCGGACGATCCCGCGCTCGGCTGGCATTACGTCGAAAAATCCAGCGGGTGGACGGAAGACGTCGCACTGATCAACCACCCCTACGGCAGCGGCTGGGGCGTCAGCGCGTGGGTCGAGGGGATCGTGGTCAGCAGCAACGCTGACGACGTCACGTTCACCGCCACGTTCACGCCGACGGACGAGAACGGCGGGGACACGGTCACGGACGAGGCGAAGCTGACGGTCGTGAGCGCTGATCTCGACGTCGATTCTGACAATACAAATGACCTCAACGATCCAGACTTCAGCACGATCGAAGACTATTTGGAGCAGGCGCCACCTAGTGAAGAGAATCCTGGAAAGATCGTAATCGTCAACGCCGGCGACAGTGACGCCGATGGTCGACCTGGCTATGTCGACGGCTTCACTCCGCCCGAGCCTGCGCAGTACGGCGGCAACAGCGGAGATGATTTCTTCACCCCCGTGGTGTTGTCACTCCCGCGCGGCATTGACTACTCGAACGCGAAAGTGAAGTTCGTTTACGGGTACTCGGGCCTCGACAAGATCACGCGCGACGATCAGGGGGGCAACAACTGGTATGTAGTGGGACCGCAGCTACGCTTGTGGACGAAAGACGGGGACGTGCAGCGCGACGGGCGCACCGTCACCAACGGTGGCGACCTCATCGAAGGCGCTAAGGCTTACACGTTGGCCGAACTCGGTATTGCGTACGACAAGACCACGTTCTACCTCGAAGCGGTCAGCGCCAACATGCCGAGCTATTGGGCGACGATTCCCATTGGCATCGAACTCGTGTTCGAGAATCCCGACGCGCTAGCGTTCGTCGTGAGGGACTCGGTGCAGGTTTCGGCCTACCTGAATGCCGACGGGTGGCGACAGGTCACTTACCGCTCGGCTCACTTGGACGCGGCCGCGTTCGACCCGGCCGAGGGCTACACCGCGAACGAAGAACACGTCAAGACGATGTATGAGTTCTACGGCACAATCTACAACCTCGATCCCGGCAAGTTCGAGTGGGCCGGGCTCGCCAAGGTGGCGGGCGGGAACGTGGTTAACGCGCTGGAGCGCATGCAGAACGTCGGCAACTGGCTCGCGCCGTTCGGATACGACATTCACCTGTTCGCCGACTTCCTCGGCCCGCTCAACGCGAACGTGAAAGCCGTTCAGGTCGAATTGATGACGATGGGCCGCGAGTTGTTCGACGACTTGGCGTGGCAGTACGTCGCTTACCGGAACCTAGGATTGCGGGAGATCCATCGGCTTGTCGCAGCACAACAGATACCGACTGATGGTGTAGACTTGAAGATCGCATGGGAGCAGATCGATACGGCCAATGCTATCGAAGTAGACGAGGCCGCCCGAAAGATGCTGGACCGCGAGCAAAACATTGTCTTGGAACGCGGCTACGCCAGGCTGCGAACAATGGACATTATCAACGTGAATTGGGGAATCAACGACCCAGATGTTTTCACGTTGAGCGCTCGCGAAGCAATCGACCTTGGCGCGTACCGAGCGCCATTCGTCGGTGCGCTGCCGTTCAACGCTCCGCCTTGGGATCCAACAGAGGACCACTACAGCGGTGTCTACTCCCCGGACGGCGATTTGGTCGATAAGACGCCGCGATTCGGCTACATCGTGTACCTCTGGAATCGGTGGAAAAACAACCTGACGTTCGCGCAGCGTAATGCGGAGATCAATAAGAGTATCGACCAGCTGTCGCAGTGAGGTCAAAGGCGAAGATGAAGTGGCCGATGAGCGGAATCGTCGTCGTGACTGCGATGACTTTCATGGCGATCACGTTCGTAGCAGTTTTCAATCTGCGCCAGCCGATTCCCGTCGCGGCGGACACGGACGAGAACCGACCAGGTCTTACGTGGGACTTTACCCGAGGCTCCGACATGACTGCTGTCGGCTGGCCGGCCGATGTCCGTGGCCACCTTTGGCGCGCGGACAATCCTACAGCGATTACACTGATCACGCCGGACGGGCAGCGCGGGCAGTTTGACGCGCACTCGTTCCAAGTCCGCCGCGAAGGAGATCGAATCCACTCCATCTTGATCAGCATGCAGAACGAGGAGTCACCCGCAGCGTACGCACGGGCCAAATCGCTGGCCGAAGAATGGGGAGTAATGACGCCATCTGGCTCATCCTCGGCTCGTGAAGCGAAACGACGATTGGATCAGTGGTATGCGGGGTTCAAACCGGGCGGCTCCGGGAAGGGGGTGCGGATGTGTGAGTTGATCCGGAACGATCTGTGGCCCTCGCGAACCGTGAGCATCCGTTCGAGTTACGATGAAAACGCGCCGTGGTTTGTTGGGATAGGCTTTGGAGGCCTCGGGCGACCGGCCGCAACAAAGTCATCAACTCGGCAGGCCGAATAAACGGGACAGGTGCGGGACAGGGACAGGTCCTTGTCCCGTTTAATGTCCTGTCCCGTTTAATGTCCCGGGCGAAGAACACGCCGCGGATTCCCCATAGCCGCCGGGGCATGACACCTTATTACCGCGCCCCGCACGCGGCGCCGAGCGCGACCCGCGCGCCTGGCCCGGCGTTGAGGCGGCATAGTGCATCGTTAACGTGCCGGGGTGCATCGTTAACGTGGCGTGGTGCGACCGTAAGGTGGCGTGGTGCAGCGTTAGCGTGGTGTGGTGCGTCGTTAACGTGGCGTGGTGCGTGGTTAACGTGGCGTGGTGCATCGTCAACGTGGCATGGTGGGTCGTTAACGTCGCGTGGTGCGCGGTTAACGTCGCGTGGTGCGCCGTTAA
>JBAUGM010000120.1:0-2326 GCA_049679725.1 Tepidisphaeraceae bacterium | reverse complement strand
GTGTGCTCGCAATCCCGAGATCCCTCGGTCGTAAAACTCCCTTCGGGATGACGTGTCGCTACGTCTGGTCGCACTTTGGGCGGGACTTCCGCGCATCCCGGACATACACTTTACGGTATCGTTCGCATCAGCCCTGACCGGAGGTGAGCCATCCCTTCAACCGCAATCGCCCCCCCCGCCTCGCGCACGGAGGCCGCACGCAAGTTTGCGATCGACGTCGCCACCCTTGCCGCCAACACGCGATGCCACAACGTCGTCATCCTCGACGTCCGCGGCATCTCCCCCGTCACCGACTACTTCGTCCTCGCCACCGGCACGAGCCCCCGGCAGATGAAGTCCGTCTGCGACGAGGCCGGGGAGTTCGGCGACACTCAGAACTACGCCCCGCTGAACCAATGCGGGACGGAGGGGGACAGTTGGATGCTGATCGACTTCGTCGACGTCGTCCTGCACGTGTTCAGCCAGGAGTCGCGGATGTTCTACGACCTGGATGGGCTGTGGGGGGACGCGAGGAAGGTGGAGTGGAAGCAGGACGCCGTGGAAGCGAACGCGCCGCGGTGAAGACGCTCTTGCCCCCCTCGTCCGGGACGCCGCAATGTCCTCGTCGACGTCGTAGGTCGTTCCACGTCATCTCGATGGGAGCCAAGGCGACCGGAGGGATCTCGGGCTCGCCAGCCATCTTCGACCCCGAGATCCTTCGGCTCGCAAGACTCGCCTCAGGATGACGTGCGTGGCGCTAGCATCCGGAATCACCCTCTTCCTAACCTTCTCGCGGGCGTACGTTTCGACTGCGCTCAACGCGGGCCGGGAGAAGGGACCGGAACCGCTTTCGCGCCTTCCGTCACCTTCACGTCGCTCACCTGCAGCGCGAGCTTCGCCCGCTTCAGCTCCGCCAGCTTCTTATCCAGCTCAAAGTACAGCGGCGGCAGCGCGCCGGGGTCGCGGAACAGCGTGCGGTACTGCTCCGTCAGGTACGTCAGCTTCGGCTCGTCGATCGCCTTGAGGTCGATCGACGGCTGCTGCTGGCGGATCATCGCCAGGCGCGTCTCCATCTCCGCCTGATTGATCATCGCCGTCGCCAGCTCGTCGTTGAGGCGCTCCAGCAGGTTCGCCTTGGTGCTCTGCCGGACGGCTTCTTCGCGCTCGACGATGCGGATCTTCGCGTCCATCCACTTCCGTTCGGACTCGCCCAACTCCGCGGCGGACACGGGCTCTTGAAGTTTCTTGGCGCGTTCCCACTGCTCCTGCTGCAGGTCCGCGGCGCGGTGAAGTTGCTCGAGCACGCGGTCCTTTGCCAGGACCTCGTCCGCCTCCACCTTGATGGTGGCGATCTGCTTCGCGATCACCTCGCCACGGACTTTCTGCGCTGCCAAGTCCATCTCCAGCCGCTGTTTCTCCAGTTCGGCGGCCTTGATGCGCTCCTTGAGGATCTCGGGGCCGATCGTCGCGTTGTTCTTCGCCATCGAGCGGAGGAGGGTGAGCTTGTCTTCCAGGGCGCCAAGCTGCGCGCCGACTTCCTTCGTCCGCTTGGCAAGCTCGTCCTGCGGCAGCGGCGGTTGCTCGACGAGCGCCGCGCCGACGCGCTGGGCCGCGGCGTCGAGGAGGGCTTTGCCCTTCGCGTGCGGCTGGATGATCATGAAGCGGAGGGTGAGCTTGTCGCGGCGAACGTCCTCCACGCTCAGCGAGGCGTCGACGCCTTCGATGAGCGGGACGATGACGGCGGGATACCCGCGATCGGCGCCCATGGGGCGACCGCCCGCCATGGCGGGGTCTCCCATCATGGCGGGGTCTTCCATCATCGGCGCTCCCGCGAGGCCGCCGCCCATTATCGCGGGGTCCGCGAAGCCGCCCCCTCCGCGGCGGGGAACGAACCCACCGTATCTGAGGACCTTCCCGGCGGCGGTCATCTCCGGCGACATCGCGATGGCGCCGATGAGCGCGGTGGTTCCCTCGACATTTCCTGCGCCGTAGTCCGGCATCGCGATCTCGAGCGCCAGACTGACCGGCTGTTGCCCAGACGGGGCCATCTCGCCGCCGGCAACGTCCGCCGGGTCGGCTTGCCCGCGGACGCACGTGATCGCGACGCACAGCACAAGCGGGGCCACGAAGATTGGGATTCTCACGTCAGCCATCCTTTCGATTTTCGAGTTCGCTGAGCCGCTGCCGCGCGACTTCGCCGGAGCGGGTGTGGGGGAACGATTGCGCGACCTGCCGGTAGACCTCCGCCGCGGGCGACGTCGCGCCGCGGGCGGTGGGCATTCGGCCGGCCTGGTAGACCATCGTGAACGCGGCCCGCTCGACCTGGGCGGCGACATCGGCCGTCGCC
>JBAUGM010000119.1:0-2947 GCA_049679725.1 Tepidisphaeraceae bacterium | reverse complement strand
GCTCGAGCGCGACGAGCGAGTCCGCGAGATGGACGCCGACGGCGTCGCTGGGATCGCGGACGGTCGTCGGCGCATGCTCGTCGGCCGCGAGGGCGGTCAGCAGAGCACGCAGCTGCGTGCGGGCCGCGGGCGCCAGGTCATAGGTGGAGACGAGCCGCGCGATCGTCGCATCGACGCGGTCGGACGGGTTCAGGTTCACGACGCAGTCCCCCGGGCGCGCACCCGCGCGATGTAGTCGGCGTACTTCGTCTTCATCGCCTCGTAGCGCTCGGTTGCATGCGCGTCCAGCTCTGGCCGAAGCGAGGCTTCGAGTACCGGGAGCACGTCGTCAACGAGCGCCTGGCCGCGGGCCATCCACTGGTAGTAGGACCGTTCGCCGTGGTGATACGGGCCATAGAGCTTCGTTCTCGGAAAGCTGGCGATCAGCCAGCGAAAGAGCGTCTCGTGACGCGTGTGCATCCGCAAGGTGATCTGCGGCTGTCTTCCGTCACCGCCGAACGATCCCTCGCCGATCAGGATTCCGACGAGCAGGCCACGGTCGAAGGAATCCAGCTCACTCATCGCAGAGATCTGTTTCACCGTCATGAAAAACGTGAAACATCGCGGCCTCGGGCACGCGGTGAGAAGCCGAGCTAGCGCTTGCTCGGGGCGACGACGAGGTGGCGATCGGGCTCAGCGCCCTCGCTGTACGTCTCCACCCCTTCACGGTCGCGCAGATACTCGTGGACGACGCGTCGTTCGACCGCGTTCATCGCGTCGAGCGCGACGGGAGCGCCGATCCGCAGCGCCTCGTCAGCTGCCTCGTCGGCGTCGTGCTGCAGCAGCGCCGCGCGCCGGTCGCGATAGCCGGCCGCGTCGACCGTCACGCGCTTGCGGGAATCGGCTCCGCGGAACGCGGCGCGGTAGGCAAGGTGCTGTATCGCGTCGATCGTCTGCCCATGCCGGCCGATCAGCAGGCCGAGGTCCTCGCCGTCGAGCGTCGCGGTGACCGCGTTCTCGTCCTCAGTGATCGAAACCTCCGCCTCGATCCCGACGGCGTCGAGGATCCGCTGCAACAACTCCTCGACGCGCTCGGCCGCTTCGCTTCTCGCTGCGCTCATCGACGCCGCCCCGATCGCTTCTTCTTTCTGCGCGAGGAGGGCGGTGGCCCGCTCGGTCTTGCTCTCGGTCTGCTGGCGGCGCTCGGCTGCGTCTCGCCTCTCGCGCCGCTGACCTTGCCCGCCTTCGGGCGTCCGAACACGCTGCTCAAGCCCCCGCCGCTGCCGCCCTCGTCTCTGGCGAGCGCCGCAGCGCCGGCTGGTGCGCCCGCACCGGCGAGCGCCGCTCTCTGTGGCAGGCCGACGGTTTTCCTCACGATCAGCTGCTGCACGATCGTCCAGCAGTTGGTCGTGATCCAGTACAGCATCAGGCCGGCCGGGAAGTTGATTATGAACGCGACGAAGACGATCGGCAGGCCCAGCATGATCATCCGCTGGTTTCTGTCCATCGACGCCGTGCTCAGCAGGCCGGATGCGATCTGCGTCCCGACGTACAGGAGGACGAGCACGATCAGCACGGCGCCCGTCGCTCTGCCCGTCAGGTCCGGGATGAAGAGGAACCCCTCGGTGCCGGGCTTCGCGCCGACGCTGGCGAACTGCGCCGTGGTCGCGTCCGCGCAGGCCTTCGCGGTCTGGCCACAGATGTCGTGGCGCAGATCGGTGCGCAGCATGTAATACAGGCCGATGAAGAACGGCAGCTGGAACAGCAGCGGGAAACAGGAGGCCAGAGGATTGACTCTGTTCTCTCTGTAGAACTTCATCATCTCCTGCTGCTGGCGCTGCTTGTCGTCTCTGTACTTCCCCTGGATCTTTCTGAGCTCGGGCGCGAGCAGCTGGAGGCGCTGCATCGACTTGACCTGCTTCAGGGTCAGCGGCAGCAGGATCAGCCGGACCGTGATCGTCAGGAAGATGATCGAGAGGCCCCAGCCGACGCCGACCGTGTCGTGGAAGAACAGGAGGACCTGTTCCAGGACGTCGATCAGCGGCTGGAGTATGTTCGCGAAGACGACAGGGGGCATTGGGGAGTCCGTCAGGCGCTGGGGGCGGTCGGTCGGCGTGCGGTGAAGACGCGCTGGTCGTGGACGGGGTCATAGCCCCCGTGACTCCACGGATTGCAGCGCATCAGCCGCCAGCCCGCGAGCACCAGCCCGCGCAGTATGCCGTACTCCTGAATCGCCTGCGCGGCGTAGCGCGAGCAGGTCGGCTCGTACTTGCAGCGGCGGGGAAGCGCAGGCGACACGAACCGCTGGTAGAAGCGGATCGGCGCAACCGCGGCACGCCGCACGAGCGTCATCTTCTGCGCTCTCCGTCGGCGCGTTCTCTCGCGCGCGCGATCAGCTCGGCGAGCGCGGCCTGGATGCCGGCGAGCCCCTCTCTCTCCGCGACGGCGCGCGCTTCGGGGCGCGCGACGACGACCACGTCGTGGCTCTCCGGCAGGCCGCCGCCCTCCAGCTCGAACGCCTCGCGGATCAAGCGCTTGACGTGGTTGCGCTCGACCGCGCCGCCGACCTTCCGCGAGACGGACAGGCCCAGGCGGCGCTCGCCCTCCTCCGCCCGCGGGAAGGCGTAGAGGACCAGGACGCGATTGGCAAGCGAGCGTCCCTGCCGAAACACCCGGTCGAACTCGGCGCTGCGGGACAGACGGCCCCGCTTGCTCCGCCGGGCTGCGACGCCCGGGCGCGCGCTCATCAGACGGTGAGGCGCTTGCGCCCCTTGTCGCGGCGACGCTTCAACGTCGCACGACCGGCACGAGTCTGCATCCGCTCACGGAATCCGTGGGTGCGGGCGCGCTTGCGCTTCTTGGGCTGGTAGGTGCGTTTCATGGCTCAGTTTCCCGTCGAGAAGGGCACGTCAGTATACGCGCGACGCCCGTCGACGCCTTCTCGCCCCCGTTCGGCGCAGTTGTCGAC
>JBAUGM010000118.1:0-1895 GCA_049679725.1 Tepidisphaeraceae bacterium | reverse complement strand
CCCCCACATCGCCCAGCGCTACCAGGTGAGCGAGGACGCCGTGCGCCAGCTCTATCGCGCGCTCGAATCCACCGGCGGCGCGCAGGCGCAGTTCAACCATCCCGAGCTCGGCGGATACGGGCAGTGGATGCCGGGGATGTGCATGCTGTCGCGCACGACCGACCCGCAGTTCAAAGCGCGGATCTCCGGGCTGGCCACGGAACTCGCGGGAATGGTGCAGGGCGGCAGCCCGACCACGCCCGCCGGCGAAAGCTGGTGGCCCGCGTCGTTCGGTCATCCCGCCGCCTCCGGCGAGCAGCACGGCATCCGCTACGCGTACTTCCCGGATCGTGACCGGCTTCTCATACAGCAAGGCGCGCGGATCGACTCGTACGACACCGCCGGCCGACGAATCACCGGCTACTCACAGCAGCAGTCCACCGCGGCGCAGATCTGCTTCACGACCGAGGCCGGCCCGCTTCACCTCTCCACGCTCAAGTGCGTGCCGATCTCGCCGGAGAGCGCATGGGGTGCGTGACAGATTCGGCGGCTGATGCTAGAAGAGGTATTGCCCACGAATCTCAACAATCCACACGGATGGAACCGGTGCCGACTTGCTTCTTTCTGATTCGTGAAGATTCGTGAGATTCGTGGGCAGACTTGCTCTTCGTGGACACCCGCCAGAACGTCACGCACCCGAACGCGTGACGCGCACGCTCCTCACCTTTGACGCCGTCGACGGCGTGCTGTAATCCTCGTGCGATAGCCATCTTTTAACGAGGGATCGCATGCAACGAGGTATGTGTTTTTGCGTCGCCGCTCTGGTTCTGTCCCTGTGCGCGACGGTGCGCGCGGATGAGATCCTCTTCAAGAACGGCGACAAGCTCACCGGCAAGATCGTCTCCGCCGACGCCGGGAAGCTGGTGATCGAGACGGCCGTCGCCGGCACCGTCACCGTCGACATGGCGAACGTGAAGACGTTTTCCACCGATGCGCCGCTGGACCTGCGGCTGAAGGACGGGAGCACGGTGTAGGACAGCGTCGTCGCCGGCGAGGAGGGGCAGATCGCGACGAAGGGAACCGGCGACGTCGCCGCCCAGCCGCTGCCGATCGCGAACATCGCGAAGATCAATCCGAAGGAGAAGTGGACCGGCTCGATCGTGGCCGGCGCGCTGATCACGCGCGGCAACTCGGACACCGACAACGTCAACATCTCGATCGACGCCCAGCGCCGCCGCGAAGACGACCGCATCACCGCGTCGGCCGGCTACCTCTACGGCCGGCAGAAGAACCCCAGCACGGGCGACGACTCGACGACCGTCGACAACTGGTTCCTGCTCGGCAAGTACGACTACTTCCTCTCGGAGAAGACGTACCTCTTCGGCCTGACCCGCGTCGAGCGCGATCGCATCGCGGGATTGGACCTGCGCGTCTCGCCCAGCGCCGGCGTCGGCTACCAGTGGGTCGAGCGCCCCGACTTCAACTTCTCGACGGAAGCCGGCCTGGGCTGGGTCTACGAAGACTTCGAGATCGGCGAGAGCGAAGATCACTTCGCCGCGCGGTTGGCGTATCACGTGGACAAACAGTTCAACGACAAGGTGTCGGTCTTCCACAACCTCGAGTACCTGCCGAGCATCGAGGACGCCGACGACTTCAACCTCAACGCCGACGTCGGCATCAAGGCGTCGATGACGCAGCGCATGTTCACGCAGTTCAAGGTCGAGTGGAAGTACGACGCCCAGCCCGCGCCCGGGGCGGACAAGAACGACCTGCGGTACATCCTGGGGGTGGGGTGGCAGTTCTAAATAGCCGTCCACGATTCTCGAACGTCGCGATCAGCAGTTGTCATGCTGAGGTACTCCGAAGCATCTGGCTTCACCGATGGATTGGCTAGATGCTTCGGAGTACCTCAGCAT
>JBAUGM010000117.1:0-3290 GCA_049679725.1 Tepidisphaeraceae bacterium | reverse complement strand
CTCCCCACGGGGCCGAATGGACCGGTCGAACGCCAGCCAATAAGATGAGGTGCTCGTGCCGCAGGCGTATCCCCTGATGCTGGACGTGGCGGGCCGGCTCGTCGTCATCATCGGCGGCGGTCCGGTGGCGGTGCGGAAAGTCAAAGGGTTGCTCGAGGCGGGCGCGACGCGCGTCCGCGTCGTCGCGCCGGAATGTCACGCGGAGATGCCCGCGGCGGGCGTCGAACGCGTCTCCGCGTCGTATGAGCCGAGCCGCCTGGACGGCGCGCAACTCGTCTTCGCGGCGACGGATTCGCCGGCGGTGAACGAGCGGGTCGTGGCGGACGCGCGCGGGCGGGGGATCTGGGTCAACCGTAGCGACGAGGGTGACGCGGGAGACTTTGCGACCCCTGCGAAGCTTCAGAACGGCGAGGTCGTCGTGACCGTCTCCGCCGGCAGTGCCGCACTGGCGGCCGCCATCCGCGATGATCTGGCGAGCAAACTCGACCCGCGCCACGTGAAACTCGCTGAGGCGATGAAAACGCTCCGCCCCGCCGTGCGTACTTCGGAAGCGGACCCGCAGCGCCGGGCGGCGATCTTTCGAGACTTGACGAGTGACGGGGCGATGGAGGCGGTGGAAGCGGGCGGCACTGAAGGACTTCGAAACTGGGTTCGAGTGCGTCATCCAAACCTGAGGATTTAGCCCTACTGTCATCCTGAGGTACTCCGAAGGATCTAGCGAAAAACGTGAGGGCCCTCCGTCCTTGGCCAGATCCTTCGGAGTACCTCAGGATGACAGGGTGAAGAGCGAACGCCTGCTGAGACGCCCATGCCCACCACCGGCCAACTCGCCCTGCTGATCGTCGCCGTCGCGCTGTTCGCGGCGGGCGGGGTGGTGTCGCTGCTGCGCGCGCGGCGACAGCAAGAGCGCGATTCGCGCGGGCTCGACAAGATTGCCACGTTCACGCTCGTCGGCGGGATCGTCGCGTCGATCGGCGTCATCGTCTGGCACGCCCTCTCCCGCGGGCACTGGCTCCCCATCAACGACAACTTCGAGGCCCTCGTCTGGCTCGGCACGCTGCTGGCGCTGTTCGTCCTTTACGTTCAGTCGACGCGCCCGCTGGGCGCGCTCGACTGGTTTGTGATGCCCGTCGTGATCCTGCTCCTGCTGGCGGCGGCGTTTTTCGGGCGCGTCGAGTATCACGACTACGTCAACAGCACGTGGTCGTGGCTGCACCGCGTCACCGCCTACGGCGGCGCCGTCGCCTTCGCCATCGCAGCAGCATCGGGCGCGATGTACGTGATGACCAGCCGGCGCCTGCGCAGCAAGACGCCCGTCGGCCCGAACCTCGGCAGCCTTGAACGTCTCGAACATCTGACGATGACCGCCGTCACGCTGGGATTCGCGCTGCTGACGGTCGGCACGATCACGGGCGGCGTCCGCATGCTCGAGGGCGCGAAGAACACGCCGACGACCAAGCTCGTGCTGGCGCTGGCCGTGTGGGTCGTGTACGCGATCGTGCTGCACGCTCCGATCAACCCGAGCTTCCGCGGGCGGAAGGTGGCGGTGCTGAGCATGGTCGGCTTCGTGCTGATGATCGGCGCGATCGTGGCCGTGCAGTTTGTGAAAGGCGAAACGTGAAGACGTGAAGACGTGAAGACGTGAAGACGTGAAAACGTGAGAGGATTGGCCTTTGTCACGTCTTCACGTTTCACGTTTCATGAGTTCCCCCCATGCAGCGACTGCTCCTCCTGGGACTGAACCACTCGACCGCGCCGCTGGCGGTGCGCGAGCGATTGGCGCTGAGCAGCGAGCAGCGGCTGGCGGCGCTGGCGGCGCTGCGCGCGCGGTTCGAGGGGTGCGAGGTGGTGCTGCTCTCGACGTGCAACCGCGTCGAGCTCTACGCCGCCCGCGCCGTCCACGGCCACCCGCGGCAGGAGGAGATGATCGAGTTCCTCTCCTCGTTCCAATCGATCCCCGCGGCCGACTTTCGCGAACACCTGTATCACAAGACGGAAAAGGACGTCGTCGAGCACCTGTTCACCGTCGCGTCGTCGCTCGACTCGATGGTCGTGGGCGAGACGCAGATCCTCGGTCAGGTCCGCGAGGCGTATGACGCCGCCCGCGACGCGGGCGCGACCGGCCCCGTCCTCAACCCGCTCTTCCAGCGCGCCGCCGCCGTCGGCAAGCAGGTGATGACCGAGACGAGCATCGCCGAGGGGCGGCTGAGCGTCGCGAGCGTGGCCGTCGATCACGCGAGCCGGATCTTCGATCACTTCAACGACAAGACGGTGCTGTGCATCGGCGCGGGGAAGATGACGTCGATCGTGACCCGCGGCTTCGCGGCACTGAAGCCCAAGCGGCTGCTCTGCTGCAACCGCGACGCGGCCAAGGCGCAGAAGTTGGCCGCGACGTTCGGCGGCGAGGCCGTGCCGTTCGAGCGGCTCGACGATCACTTGGTGGCCGCCGACATCGTCGTCACGTCGACGGGCTCGCCCGTGCCGATCATCACGCGGTCGCGGTTCGAGACGCTCTTGAAGCAGCGGCGCTACCGTCCGGTCTTCCTCATCGACATCGCCTTGCCGCGCGACGTCGAACCGGGCGTGGGGGAGTTGGAGAACGTCTATCTCTACAACCTCGACGACCTCCAGCAGGCGGTGAGCGCGACGCAGTCGCAGCGCAAGGAGTCGATCGACGCCGCCCGCGCGATCGTGAACAAGCAGGTCGACGCGTTCCTCGCCTGGCACCGCGCCCGCGAGATGGGGCCGTTCATCGAGCGCCTGTCGCAACGCTACCACCAGCTGGCGCGGGAAGAGTTGGACCGCACGATCGCCAAGCTCGGTGACCTCAGCGAGGGGGAGAAGGCGCACCTTGAAGAACTGACCCGCCGGATCGTCAACAAACTCCTGCACGACCCGATCACCGCGCTGCGCAAGTCCGATTCCCCCCACGCGCCCGCGACGGCATACCTGCACGCGATGGAAAAACTCTTCCAACTCGGCGAGAACAGTCCTGCGGAGTCCGAGCCGCCGGGCGAGCGTGGCGAAGATGATGAAGCCGCCGAAACGTCCTAACTAGTGTACTGCGTCAGTCATAAGCGAACATGGGAGATGAACCTTTTGGCGCGGTGGTACACGAATCTGCGTCGCGCCTAAGTTCGCAATAGGCTGACGACCTACACTAGCCGGTCACGATTCTCGAACATCCGGCAAGGTCGTCATCCTGAGGTACTCCGAAGGATCCAGCCAAAACCGGCGAGGCCTCAAGTTTGCGGCGAGATCCTTCGGAGTACCTCAGGATGACATGAGCG
>JBAUGM010000116.1:0-1613 GCA_049679725.1 Tepidisphaeraceae bacterium | reverse complement strand
ACCGCCGGCCTCGGGCTCACCGGCGGGGCGGCGACGACGTGCTCGGCGTGCTCCTCGAGCCTCGGCAGCATCGCGCTGGGCGTCACGCTTCTGCAAACTCGCCAGGCGGACCTCGTCGTGGCTGGCGGGTACGACACGGTCTGCGAGTACGTGTGGGGCGGCTTCAATGCGCTGCGACTCGTGACCGACGGCCCCCTGCGCCCGTTCACGCGCGGGCGGCGCGGGATGAAGCTCGGCGAGGGGTACGGCATCGTCGTGCTCGAGCGCTTGGGCGACGCGAAGCGCCGCGGCGCCGGCGCGAAGGCGATCGTCGCCGGTTGGGGTGAGTCCGCCGATGCGCATCATTTGACCCAGCCGCACCCGCAGGGCGAGGGCGCGCATCGCGCCATGCGCGGCGCGCTCGATCGCGCCGGCATCGACGCGTCGCAACTCGGCCTCGTCGCCGCCCACGCCACCGGCACGCCCGACAACGACGCCGCCGAGCACGCCGCACTCACCCAGCTTCTGGGCGAGCGGCTCGCCGACGTCCCCGTCGTCTGCTTCAAGAGCCACCTCGGCCACACGCTGGGCGGCGCGGGAGCGGCGGAACTGATCCTCTCGGCGCTGGCGATCCGAGACGGCGTCATCCCCGCGTGCGCCAACGTGCGCCCCGAGGATGTCGAGTACCCCGGCCTGCGCGTCACGACCGGCCAACCATCCCGCGGCGATGTCCGCTACACGCTCAACACGTCGCTCGGCTTCGGCGGGGCCAACACGTGCGTCGTGCTCGCATCCCCGCAGCAAGCCGGTGGCATGGGCGTCTCGCCCATGCGTTCGAAGGACGAGAACGGACAGCACGGGCGAGACGCCCATGCCACTGCAAATGCCCGCCCGCGCGAGGTGTGGGTGACCGGTATCGGCGTCCTTCTGCCGGGTGCGATCGGGAACGAAGCGTTCATCGCCCGCCTGCGCGAATCGATGTCGACCGCGTGGCAAGTGCCGCCCGGCGCGATCGAGGACGTCGACTTCGAGCACCTGTTGAACGCCCGGCGCGTCCGGCGGATGAGCAACTACGTGAAGCTGACGCTGGCCGCGGCCACACTCGCGTGTCGCGACGCTGGGCTTGCCGAACAGGCGGATCTCCTGCGAGACACTTCTGCGTTCCTCGGAACGACGCACGGCTCGTCGGCGTTCTGCGTGGATTACTACGCGCAGATCGTTCGCGAAGGAGTGCTCGCCGCCAACCCGATGCTCTTCGCCGAGGGCGTGCCCAACGTCGGTGCCGCTCAGCTCAGCGCGATGCTCGGCCTCAAGGCCGCCTGCCAGTCGATTATCGGCTCGCGCACCGCCGGCCTCGACGCGCTCCGCCTGGCGTGGCTTCGCGTCTGTAGCGGGGCGATCGATCGCGTCATCGTGAGCGGTGGCGAAGAGTCGCAGGCAACCGTCAACCGCGCGTACGATGAGTGCGGCCTGCGCAGCGCCGGCGCGTCGTGCGCGCCGTTCGCCGGCACGAGCGGGTTCTGCTCGACGGCCGGGGCGGTGTCGCTGGTCATCGAATCGAGCGACGCCGCACGCGCGCGCGGCGCCATCCCCTACGCGAGGATCGACGGCGCGGCCGCGGCGTGGGGCGAGCG
>JBAUGM010000115.1:0-4716 GCA_049679725.1 Tepidisphaeraceae bacterium | reverse complement strand
CCTCGACGGCGGCGACGATGCCCTTGGTTTCGATCAATCCGATTGCTTCGCCGTTTGCCATAGCTCGCTCCAGTTAATTCGTTTTCAACCGCAGATGAACGCAGATAAAAACCAGATTCGGTCTCTTCTTATCTGCGTTCATCCGCGTTCATCTGCGGTTCCATCTAATTCGCACTCAACACCGCCACCGTCTGCCTTGCGACGATCAACTCCTCGTTCGTCGGGACGATCCAGATCTCCGCGTTGGATTCGACGCCGCTGATCTTCTCTTCCTTGCCGCGCACGTGGTTCTTCTGCGGGTCGAGCACGATCCCCGCCCACTCCAGCTTGCGACAGATCGCTTCACGAATCGCCGCGCCGTTCTCACCAATCCCGCCCGTGAAGGCGAGCACGTCGACCCCGCCCAGGGCGACGAGGCACTGGCCGATGTAGCCCCGCGCGCTCTCGACGTAGGCGTCGAGCGCGAGTTGCGCCTGCTCGTTGCCCTGGCCCGCGGCGCGCTCGATGTCGCGCATGTCGTTCGATACGCCGGACAAGCCGAGCAGCCCCGATTCCTTGCCGAGCTTCTTCAGCACGTCCTCGACGTTCATGCCGAGCTTCAGCAGCCGCTGGAGCGCGAACGTGTCGAAGTCGCCGACACGGTTGTTCTGCGGCAGGCCGGTCTGCGGCGTCATGCCCATGCTCGTCGCAACGCTCCTGCCGTGCTCGATCGCGGTGATGCTCGACGAGCCGCCCAGGTGGCAGGAGATCACGCGCCGCGATTTCTCCTTGCCGACGAGCTCCGCCACGCGCGTCGCGATGTAGCGGTGCGATGCGCCGTGGAAGCCGTACCGGCGGATGCCGTGCTTGGTGATCCATTCGTACGGCACCGCATAGGCTTGCCGCGCGAGCGGGATCGTCTGATGAAACGCCGTCTCGAACGCCGCGACCTGCGGCGTGCCCGGCAGCCGCTCGGCGAACGCCCGCATCGCCGCGATGTACGGCGGGTTGTGCGCCGGCGCGACGTCGGCGAACTGCTCCTGGATCGCGATCACCTCGTCGGTCACCCGCACCGCCCCGGAGATCGGCCCGCCGTGAACCGCCTTGAAGCCGATCGCATCGGGCTTGCGCGCCAGCTGCGCGAGGATCACGTCGATCACCGCGGCGTGATTCGCGTAAGGCGAATCCTTCTCCCCGATTCGCTCGAATCCGCCGCGCGCAACCTCGTCCCCGTTCTTGCTCATGTCGAGGAGCTTGAACTTGAAGGAGGTGGAGCCGAGGTTGGCGACGAGAATCAGCATGCGAAGACCGTGACGGAGTGGGGAGTGACGGGGTGACGGAGTAAGAAAGGGGCTTCGGCTTTACTCCGTCACTCCCTCACTCCCCACTCCGTCACCACATTCCTACGCGCCGTATCCCGCGAGCAAATCAGGGTGCGGGCGCGCGATCACGTGCGACGCGATCAGCTCGCCGACGCGACCGGCCGCTTCCGCGCCGGCTTCGACGGCGGCCTTCACGCTGCCGACGTCCCCGCGGACGATCGTGGTCACGAACGCGCCGCCGATCTGGATCGTCTTGACGATCTCGACGTTGGCGGCCTTGGTCATCGCATCGGTCGCCTCCACGAGGGCGACCCAGCCCTTGGTCTCGATCATGCCCAGGGCGCTGCCGTACGAACCGTTGCCAGAGTTTTCTGCCATTGGAATCTCCTGAAACGTGCACCGTGAAACGTGAAGACGTGAAAACGTGACAAAAGCACGTTCTTCTCACGTTTTCACGTTTTCACGTTTCACGTGCTTGCCTACCGCTTCGCCGTCTCCGCGAGCCGGCCCGCGACCGGCGCCGCAGCCGCGCCCTTCTTCTTCGGCATCATCCCGCCCAGGTCATCGTGCGGGCGCGCGATGACGTGAACGCTGATGACCGTGCCGACGCGACCGGCCGCTTCCGCGCCGGCGTCGACCGCCGCCTTCACCGCCGCCACGTCGCCGCGCACGAACGCCGTGACCATGCCGCTGCCGGCCTTGTCCCAGCCCATCATTTCCACGTTCGCCGCCTTCAGCATCGCATCGCTGCCCTCCATGAGGGCGACGAGGCCTTTGCATTCGAGCAGGCCGAGTGCTTCTTGTGCCATGGGTCTCAGTCCTTTCAGTTGTCTCGCTGGTTCATCGGTGAAACGTGAAACGTGAAAACGTGACAGAAGCAATTCCCTTCACGTTTCACGTCTTCACGTTTCACTTAATCAGTTCCATCTGCGTCGCCGACTCCAGATCACACGCGTTGCCCTCATCGGTGTCGATGTGCACCTCGAGAACGACCTTGGGGTGGAAGCGGACTTTGACGCGGTCGAAGAGCAGCCCGCACGGGCCGTCGATTTTCAGTTTGAGATAGTCGCCGTCGCGCACGCCGTAGTAGGCCATGTCGTCGTTGGACATGTGCACGTGGCGCTCGGCGCGGATGACGCCCTTGCTCAGGTTCACGGCCCCGTTGGGGCCGAGGATCGTGCAGCCGGGCGTGTTGTCGTGGTTGCCGCTGATGCGGAGCGGCAGGTCGATGCCGAGGTAGACGCCGTCGGTGTAGCTCAGTTCGACCTGCGTGTAGTTGCGCGTCGGGCCGAGGATGCGGACGTCGGGGATGATGCGTTGGCGCGGGCCGACGATGGTGACGCGCTGCTCGGAGGCGAACTCGCCTTCCTGGTACAGGTCCTTCATCTTCGTCAGCTTCGCGCCGGGGCCGAAGAGGACTTCGAGGTCCGCGGGCGTCACGTGCATGTGCCGGGCGCTGACGTTGACGACCAGCGGATTCGGTGGGCCGCCCGGGGACGATGGGATGCGCGCGTGACGCTCGCGCGAAGCGGGCGGCTGCTCGCCGCGCAACCGCGCGGTGAGCACCTCGCGGACGAGGGCTTCGACTTCCGTTCGTTTCAGCGTTCGCGATCCTTCGGCGACCATGGGACCCCAAGTTAAGGTGGCGGTCAAAAGGTGCCAGAAGTATGCAGAATCTTCCAAAAGTTGTCAAATCGATTCGCGGAATTGGCTGGCAGGGCGCGTATGACGTCCCATAACACGCTGACAACGTTAACGTTATCGGCCGTCGTACGCGCAGGCACAGCTGCACGTCTCGTGAACGATAATGGAAGATAATTGCGACGAGCCCGTCATCGAGTCACCATCGAAACCCGGTGAACTTGTCACTTCGCAGCCACGGACGCAAGTCCGTGGGGAGGTGCGCGATACGCCAACAACTGGAGATTAGAAGCCTCCGGTTTCGACGAAGGTCACGCCCACCACGTGATCAGTTGGCGCGGCTTCATCCCGTGGGAGGAGGTTCATCGACGCTTCAAGAACCTTCTCGCGCTCAAGTTGAACCGCCGCCACAACATGCCGGGGAAGCGATGGTTCGTTCGACGTCACGGCGCGCCGCGGCGCGTCGAACGACGTGAGCACTTCGACTACCTTTTGGATGTGTATCTCCCCGATCACCCCGGTTCGTTCTGAAGGCGCGGGATGGAACTCCTGAAGCTTCCTGATATCGCGTGACCCCTACCGACGGACTTGCGTCCGTGGCTGCGAGGGATGGACGACGACACGATAGGCGACGTACTCCCCCGTAACCAGTTACGTTCCGCGCGTGTGTCCGTACAGGTAGACGTGCAGTCTTGGGCAGTAGCGGAATCCCGTTCGCTTGCACACCTCGGCGATCCACTCGGCACGGTTGTCGAGCGTCGCCGCGTCGATGCCTTCGGGCATGAGCTGCACGTCGGTCGGCTGCCAACCCTTCAGTTGATCGAGCAACGACTGGATCTCCGTCAAATCCCGCTCATCGCTCACGACGAACTTCAATTGGAAGTCGGGTGATGCGTCGATGAACTGCTGGATGACGGGAACGTTCATCCGCTGCCGCTCGTGCGCCGCGGCGAACTTGCCGCCCTCGCGCTCCCACGGCGTCGAGTTCGACAGCTTCGGCGACAAGCTCGCCAGGTCGAGCGCGAGAGGCTTGAAAACGGTCGCCGCGGTCTCGATCGTGATGTGGTGCCCGCGCGATTTCAGCGCCAGCGCCAGCGGCACGATGTCCGGCATGATCATCGGCTCGCCGCCTGTGAGCACGACGTGCTTCGCGCCGAACGTTTCGACCTGCCGAACGATCTCCTCGACCGCGACGTCCGGGCCCTCCGGTTCCCAACTCGCATACGGCGTATCACACCACACGCACCGCAAATTGCACCCGCTCGCGCGCACGAACACCGACGGCACGCCGACGAGCTTGCCCTCGCCCTGGATGGAATGAAACAGCTCCGCTAACCGCATCGCGGATCGATTCTACGTCCTGCCCCGCGCAATCGCATGCAGGCAGGCGAGGTTCGACGGGGAGGGCGAGGCTCGCCCTCCCGTCGGGGTGACGCATCTTGCTGGCGCGGCGCATTCTTCTCCCTCTTCCCGCACTCGGGGAGAGGGTCGGGGGGGTCGGGGAGAGGGGGCAGAGCAGATGCCGCGTTCGACCGTTTGAGGGCTTGCTCCGCCGCCGGCCCCTCTCCCCAGCCCTCTGATTACGGGAAGAGGGAGTTCAAGGCCCGGCCGTCCGCCAGGAAGCGGCGTCACACCCCCGTCGGCGAATTCAGGCGAACCGCTTGACCCATTACCTAATAGATGCCTAACATTAATGCGGGGGCCGCGCGGCTTACAAACCGCGCCGGGACATCTTGATTGTTCGCGCGTCGTTCGCCCGCTTCCGCCGGAGGGT
>JBAUGM010000114.1:0-4759 GCA_049679725.1 Tepidisphaeraceae bacterium | reverse complement strand
TCTCGGGCCCGCCGGGGACCGTGCCCGCCTTCCCAGCCACCCCCGCGCCGCGCGCATTAGGTGTTCGTGGCGCGCGACAAGGACAACGACGGCCGCTCGCCCGCGCTGCTCCAGGGAGTCGTGCGGGTGCCGCGGATCGCTCGCCCAGGGCAGATGAATCACACGCGTCACGCGTTCGCCGACCATCTGCACGCGAGCCTTGAAGGCCAACTCGCGCGTGCTGGCATCTACATCGTCCGCTGGGACATGCCGGCGGACGCGTCGATGCGACCCGGTGCGCGATGGACCGTCGCGGCCGCAAGCAGGGCCGGCGCGTCGCTGGAAATCGAGTGCCGCGTGAAACGCCTTCTGCTGCGGCCCAGCGTGATCGCGTTCGTCGTCCGCGCTGCCCCGCACAGGTCGAGCGCCGACCACCAGACGGGCCCATGAGCGATCTCGCGGACGCGATCGCCCGAGACTGGGACCAGGCACTCCAGGAAGCTGCGAGCTGCTCCGACACCGTCACCGCGCGACTCCAGCTGCTTCACGCAGTCGGGCTCAGCGACCAAGACCTCGCGCTCGCGACCCGCACGATCAGCGTGCTGGCGATCGGTGCTTGGCGCGAAAGCGGCGAGTCCCTCTCCGTGAATCCGGTCGCGGGGGACGGCCTGCGGGTGCTCTGCGACGTCGTCGCGGAGCTGCTCTCGCAGGGGATCGAACGTCAATACATAGTTGCCTGGCTTCGCTCGCGCAACGTCTACCTCGCCCACTTCCCCCCTCTTCAGGTGGTCGCCTCAGCGCAGCAGACGACCGCTCTGGCGATCGCGGTCGACCACCTCTGCCGCGACCCGAGGACGCCGCGCAGCGGCGCGCTCAAGCGCGGCCCTGAACAGCCAGTCATGGAGCGCTCAGAATGAGGGACAGCAATACGGCCATCACGTTGAGAAAGCTCGGCACCGCGATCCGCCGCCGGAGGCACAGTCTCCGACTGTCGCAGGCTCAGGCCGCGTATCGAGCTGGGATACATCGGGGATACGTGAGCGCGCTGGAGCGCGGCGAGGTCAATCCGAGCTTCGAGACGTTGCTGCGTGTCGAGCGAGGGCTTGACATCCCGCTTGAGCGATTGCTTTCAGGCGCGCGGAGGGCTCATGCCTGACCGCGAACAGACCGCAGAGCACCGCCGATTCGGTCGTGCTGTGCGCCACTGCCGGATCGACAGAGACCTGTCGCAGACGGCGCTCGCCAAGGCCACAGGATTCAATCCGCGCTACATCAGCGCGCTTGAACTCGGCAAGATCAACCCGACCCTCACCGTCGTGCTCAGGCTCCGCGACGGTCTCGGGATCCCGCTCTCGCAACTGTGGGCTGTTGCCGAAGGGCTGCCTCTCGCCACCGACGGTCGCGTTGCCCACGGCAACGCGAAGCGCCGACGACGCGAACGCGGTAGCCAGTGAAGACCACCACGGTCCGCGTCGAGGACGAACTGTGGACGTGGATGGGCGTCGAGGCCGAGCGGCTCGGCGTCTCACATGCCATGCTGGTGCGCATCGCGGTCCGCGACTATCGACGCCGAGAAGAGTCCGCGCAGCGCATCACCGACCTGGAGCTGCGCGCAGAGGAGATCGAGCGCGCGACGGACGACGTACAAACCTCCGTGGGTAGTGTGGACGAGCGAGTCACGCAGCTTGAGCGCACCGTCGGCGCGCTCGCGCGCGCGAGGCGCGCGTCATCGGGAGAGCACCGCTCCTAACGCGTCGCTCGCCCTCTATCCGGCCCGACGCCTGCCCCTCAGCGTCTGCCCGAAGGCACGCTGACGAGGCCTCGCGCGGTAGCGTCAGCGGCATGGTGTTCGTCAGCTCGCCCGCGGTCTCCTCGTTCGCCCAGGAGGACCGACGTGCCTGACCTGCCGCAACAGGACCTGCCGCCGCGGGACCGGCGCGTGCGCCGCGTCGCGATCATCACCGACGGCAACGGCCGGTGGGCGGCGCAGCGCGGACTGGACGTGACCGAGGGGCATCGCGCGGGGGCGGAGAACGTCAAGGCGCGGCTGCGCGACGCGGTCGAGCTGGGGATCGAGCAGCTGGCGATCTACGCGTTCTCCACGGAGAACTGGGTCCGCTCGGCGGCCGAGGTCGCCGGGTTGATGCAGCTGCTGCGTCACTACATCCGGCATGAGACCCCGGAGCTGCACGCCCAGGGCGTGCGGATGCGCTTCATCGGCCGCCGCAGCGACCCCGTCCCGCCCGACATCGTCGAGCAGATGGAATGGGCGGAGGCGCTGACCGCCGCCAATGCGAGAATCACGCTGTTCATCCCGTTCAACTACGGCGGGCGGGCGGAGATCGTCGACGCCGCGCGCTCCTTCACGGGCACGACCGAGGAGGAGTTCCGCGCGCATCTCTACGCGCCCGACCTGGAGGATCCCGAGCTGGTGATCCGCACGAGCGGCGAGCGGCGGCTGTCGAACTACCTCGTGTGGCAGACCGCGTACTCGGAGCTGTTCTTCCGCGACGAGCTGTGGCCGGACTTCGACCGCCCCGCGTTCGAGCAGACGCTTGCCGAGTTCGCCGACCGCGAGCGGCGCCCGCCTCCGGCCGCGTAAACGGCAGCGCGGTGCCCATCGGTTGTGACCGCGCATGTCAGCGCCAGTACATCAGACGGGATTGTGGCGCACGGCCGAGGCCGATCGACTAACGTCGGTCTAGACGGGGGTTATATGCGCGGTTCGTCGGCAGCGGGACGTCGGTGAATCGCGGCTAAGGAGGCCGGTCGAATGAGAGTTCTGGTTCAACGCGCGATGCTCCTCGCGTTAACCGTCGTGGTCGCGATGTTCGCTACCGCCAGCGCAAGCCTTGCCGCCGACGAAGGCGCCTATCACAAGCCGTCCGAGCAGAGCTTCGACATGGGCAAGACGTTCACGTACAACGGCGAGCAGATCGCCCCGGCCGTTGCAGCGGAGAAGCAGCTCTCGTGCAACCAGGAGCCCACTGGCACGACGTGCTTCGATAGTCAGGCCGAGGCACTCGCCGCGGGGCCGAACTCGGGGGATGCCGAGATCCAGGCGCAGAGTGCGCGGAAGTCACGGAATGCCAAGCGGCGCGCGAGCGCGGCACTCGTTTGCTCGGCGAACGACGGCAGACCGCTCGTGCTCTTCGAGAACACCGGGGAGAGCGGCTGGAACGTGAACATGTTCACGCGCCAGGCATGGGGCAACCTCGGCCACCCGTACTTCCTGAACGCAAGCTCCTACCGGATGGGTGGACACAGCGGGCACATGGCCGAGAACGCCAATGGCTCCGGATTCTGGTATCCCGGCGGGACCGGTATATGTGACAACGCCGACATGACGGGCTGGAGCCCGTCATGGAACGACCGCATCTCTTCCCGCTACCGCAACTAAGGAGCTGATACCGATGCGGCTCCACACAATACGGCACATCGTTGCGCTTGCGAGCGTGCTCATCGCCGCGTCGGTGACATCCTCCTGCGGGACCGGCGGTGCCGAAGCGCAGGACTCCACCGCCAGCCCGACAGACGCATTCAAGAACACGGTCTATGCAGACATGGCCGGCGACGAGCGCCACCTGTGGGTGCTCGTCGCCGGACACGATCTCGACGACACGCCGAACGGAATGCGCGTATACGAGCGTAACGTCGATCAGCGTGACTGGAGAGAGCTCCCGCCGATTCCGTGGACGACGCTTGGTCGAGGCTCATTCGCGATCGCGGGTTGGCGCGGGCGACCGTGCGTGACTGTTCCCCGCAGCGACCCTCGTTCCGGTGACGTCATGATGTGCTTGTTCAACGACGAGTGGCGATCGATCACTGATGATTCGCCGCTCGATCATCAGACCATCGATCAATTGACAGCATACGATGACGCGTTGTTCGCAATCACGACCAGCTCGCAGAATGGGACGCGCCGCACCAGCCACGCGATCTACCGCTGGGATAGAGAGCGCTGGCAGCGACTTGGCGCCCCGGTCCAGGCGCAGTCGGGGATCGCCGCTCTGGGACAGACTGGCAGCGGTGGCCTCGCGCCCGATCTGCTGATCGAGAGCACCGGGGGCAGACCCGCATCGCGTGCGATCTACCGCTTATCGGGGGGCACCTGGAAAGCTGTCGGCGATCGCATAGAGGACGCGTCGATCGGTCCCAACGTCAGCGGTCCGGTCACCAGGGCAGGAACGACATGGGTGGCCGTCACCGAGGCGAACCGAACGCCATGGCGGTTCTCGGTCCTGCGCCGGACCAGCTCATCCGGCCGCTGGCATCGGCGCGCGCTCAACATCAGTCGCGGGAACGCCCAGGGCGCCGTGTATCCAGGCCACGCTGGGACCTGGGCGATCTGGGTCGAATCGCTTCCCCGCAACAGCCGAGCCGTTCCATTCAGCGAACGGATTTGGGCCGCTCGCCTCGACACCGCTGGCTCCCGGCCGATCAGTCTGCACTCCGGACTCTCCATCGGTCCCGGCGACATCACCATTTCCGACGGCGCAGGTGGAACCTGGGCGCTCTACATGACCACCACGCCAAGCCACGGCCTGCGAGCTGTCGTCCGCGCGCTGCCCGGCCGCTGACCACCGTGCTCGCGAGTGCCCGCGGCGGGACGACGGCGCGAAGCACGCGATCATCGCGTTCGAGGCCCCGTGCTGCCTCGATGCGCCCTCGAAGCGGTCTTTGATGTGCGACGATCACGTTTGTCGCAAACATGAGCGGCCTGAGGCCCAAGAGGGAGCGGGCGCGCTGGGGAGGGGAGAGAACTGTGAAGGCCATCAGC
>JBAUGM010000113.1:0-5005 GCA_049679725.1 Tepidisphaeraceae bacterium | reverse complement strand
GGTGGAGTAGTGGCGTGGTAGAGTGGTTGGGTGAGAAACCCCACCACTCCGTCACTCCACTACTCCACCACCTCTGCAACGGGTGACCGACGGGACTCGAACCCGCGACGTCCAGGACCACAACCTGGCGCTCTACCAACTGAGCTACGGCCACCATGTGTGACACACGCGGGCTTGACTTCCTCACCCGCGGCGCGAACCGGGGAATATCTGTTTTTCTGCTCAAACTGTCAACCATGAGCGATGGCGCAGCCGGCTTGGCTTGTGCAGCTTCGCTACCGCCCATTGTAGGCCACGGGTGCGGGGGAACTACATACTTGACAGTCCGGCGCGGCAGTTTTACGTTGAACAACATCAGCCAGCAGGGCCGCAGCGCTCCGCGAGCCAAATTCCACACCGCCAGCGAAAGGTAGCACGTGCCGCCGATCGACAGCAACGCCACAGGCTTGTCGCCGAACCTCGACACCGAGGTCGGCCGCGTGGTGTCGGAGATGGGGCTCGCGACGCGCACCGAGATCGAATTCTGTCGCGAGCAACAGAAGCAGTCGTCCGATCCCAACCAGCGCTCGCTCGCCGACGTCCTCATCGAACACAACTTCATCACGGTCAACCAGGCCAAGCGCATCCGCGGCCAGATCGAGGACCGACGCAGCAGCCAGATTCCCGGCTACCAGCTCATCAGCAAGCTCGGCAAAGGCGCGATGGCAACGGTCTACAAGGCCCGCCAGAATTCGCTCGACCGCATCGTCGCCGTGAAGGTGCTGCCCAAGCGCTCCAGCGGCGATCCCGAATTCGTCGAGCGGTTCTACAAGGAAGGCCGCGCCGCCGCCCGGTTGTCGCACAACAACATCGTGCAGGCGATCGACGTCGGCAGCTCGCCCGACGGATATCACTTTTTCACGATGGAGTACGTCGAGGGCAAGACGCTCTACGACATCATGCAGCCGCCGCCCGTGGGTGAAGGCAAGGCCTTTAGCGAGGCCGAGGCGCTGGACATCATGATCCAGATGGCGGACGCCCTGGCCCACGCGCACCAGCGCGGCCTGATCCACCGCGACGTCAAGCCGAAGAACATCCTGCTCACGCCGCAGGGCGTCGCGAAGCTGACGGACCTCGGTCTGGCCCGCGCCACCGACGACAAGGAAGCCGCCGAGAGCGAGGCCGGCAAGGCGTACGGCACGCCCTACTACATCAGCCCCGAGCAGGTCCGCGGCGATGTCGACATCGACTTCCGCGCCGACATCTACTCGCTGGGCGCGACGATGTACCACCTCGTCACCGGCCGGCCCCCTTTCGACGGCGAGACGCCCAGCGCCGTGATGCACAAGCACCTCAAGCAGCCGCTCGTGCCCGCCGACCACCTGAATACGTCGCTCAGCGCGGGCGTGGGCGAGATCATCGACGTCGCGATGGCCAAGGATCGCGACGAGCGCTATCACACGACCGAAGAAATGCTCGAGGACCTCGAGCTCGTCCGCCAGAACCAGCCCCCCAAGCACGCCCGGCGAAACGTCAACCTCGACGACCTGGCGAAGATCGAGGAGACCGGCAAGACCGTCGACATCGCCCCCCACCCGCATCAGCAGGCGGACCTGTGGGCGCAGCCGATGATCGTTGGGCTCATCGTCGGCGTCGGGCTCTCCGTCCTGCTCAACGGCATCCTCCTCGTCCTCCTCCTCACCCGCGGGTGAATTCGCAGCTGTCAGCAGTCAGCGATCAGCGATCAGCGATCAGCCAGACAAATGCGTGGCTGATAGCTGATAGCTGACCGCTGATCGCTTATCCTCCGGACATGCCTCAACGTGTCGCCTTCATCGGTCTGGGCATCATGGGTGGTCCGATGGCGGGCCACCTGCTCGCCGCGGGTCATCCGCTCGTCGTGAGCACGCGCACGCAGTCGCGCGCCGGCGACCTGCTCGCGCGCGGCGCGACGTGGGCCCCCTTCCCCGCCGACGCCGCGAGCGACGCCGACGTGATCTTCCTCTGCCTCCCCGACACGCCCGACGTCGATGCCGTCCTTCTCGGAGAGAACGGCGTCATCCACGGCGCCAAGTCCGGCGCGATCGTCGTCGACCACTCCACCATCTCCCCCGCCGCCACGCGCGCGATGGCGTCGCGACTTCGTGAGAAGAACATCACGCTCCTCGACGCCCCCATCAGCGGCGGCGACGTCGGCGCGAAGAACGCAACCCTCTCGATCATGGTCGGCGGCGACGCTCAGGCGTTCGCGACGATCGAACCCCTCCTCCGCCTCATGGGCAAAACCATCACCCACTGCGGCGAACCCGGCGCAGGCCAGCTCACAAAGCTCGTCAACCAGATCCTCGTCACCGTCACCAACCTCGCGACCTGCGAGGCCCTCGCCTTCGCGAAGAAGAACGGCCTGGACCTCGCCAAGACCATCACCGCCCTCGCCGGTGGCGCCGCCGGCTCCTGGCAATGGGCCAACCTTGGCCCGCGCATGATCAAAAACGACTTCGCCCCGGGCTTCACGATCGATTTGCAACAGAAGGATCTGCGACTGGTCCTGGAAGCCGCGCAGGCATCCGGCAGTCCCGTCCTCGCCGCGAGCCTCGTTCACCAGCTCTTCACGTCCGCGCAAGCGTCGGGAAGCGGAAGGGAAGGCACGCAAGCGTTGTTCAAGGTCGTGCAATCACTCGCAACACCGCGCTAACTGCGCGTCGTCCGTTCACTCGCACGCCGGTGTCTGAGCTGAAGGCGAAGACCCGGATTCCCGCGTCGATCCGCGCGCGATGAATCCGGGTCTTCGCTTACCGCTCAGAGCCCGGCGTGGTCAACAGATTGCCCCCACTCACATCAAACCCCGCAGCGCATCGAGGTTCACCGCGTCCCAATCCCGCCCGTCCTCGCTCGTCCCCTCCTTCGGCGTCTCCAGGATCTTCGGCACGTTCTTGAACGCCTTGTCGCGCACGAACGGGCGAAACCCCTCTAGTCCGATCATCCCCCGCCCGATGTGATCGTGCCGGTCGACCCGGCTGCCCAGCGCTTTCTTCGAATCGTTCAGGTGCAGCACCTTCACGCGATCGATTCCGATGATCGCGTCCAGCTCCTTGCGGAACGTCGCGTACTTCCGCCCGCGGAAATCGTACCCGGCCGCGAAGAGGTGGGCGGTGTCGAGGCAGACGCCGAGGCGCTGCGGGTGCTTCACGCGCGCGATGATCTCGGCCAGGTGCTCGAGCCTGTACCCCAGCGACGTCCCCTGCCCCGCCGTGATCTCCAGGCACGTGACGACGCCGGCGTCGGTCACCTGCGCGTGGATGACGTTGAGGGCCGCGACGATCTTCGTGATCCCCGCCGCCTCGCCCGCCCCCATGTGCGCGCCGGGATGGCTGACGAGGTACGGGATGCCCAGGGCCGCGCAGCGATTGAGCTCTTCGACAAACAGCACGACGCTCTTCCGCCAGAACTCCTCGTTCGTCGCCGCGAGGTTGATGAGGTAGCTGTCGTGGCTGACGGTGTGCTTGAACTTCAGCCGATCGCAGTGGCTCTTCCACTCGCCGATCGCGGCGCCCTCCAGCGGCTTACAGGCCCAGATCTTCTGGCTCTTCGTGAACACCTGCACCGTCTCACAACCGAGTTGTTCTGCTGCGAGCAGCGCGTTGTGCAGACCGCCGGCGATGGAGAGGTGGGAGCCGAACATGGAAACTCTATCCACCCCCGCGTTTGCGCAGCGCGTCCCTGGCTAACGCTGTGTCAATGAGCTGTCGGTCGACACGAAACGTAGTCGCTTGCAAGCGCTCAAGCGTTGGTCGAAGTTCGATCAACTCTCTTTCCGCCGCCAGCTCGAGCAGCGCCAACGTGCGAATCACCACGAGGCCCTCGGAGAGCGCTACGGATCGGCCCAGCTTCTCGTCCAGGAGAACGGCAGGCGCCTTGATCTCCTTGGCCAACGAGATGGCGTCGGGCTCGCCGGCATCGAGTTGAGAAGTGGACGGCAAGCGAGAAGAAGGCGAGAGCACCGTCAGCCACTCGGGAGGACGAAGCGCCCACGCGCGGACTGGCTCCGGTGTGCGGGCGTCAGCGAGTTCCCGCACGACCGCGTCCGGCGCGTACACGTCGTCGAAGAGCTTCGGCAGCACGGCGACCGCGCCTATGAGCACGATGTAATTCAGCGGGGTTGTATCGGAGACAACGATCACCGGCGCTCGAGCAGTCGGCGAAGGTTCTGAACGTCCTGCTCAATCTCGTCGGCTGTGGGAAGGTCCTCAACCACGCCGTGCTTCTTTAACAGCGCTTCGATCTCCAGCCGGGACAAACCCAAGGCCTGCGCCAACTCGTGCTGGGTCAGCTTCCCCTGCCGATAGAGCTCGACCAGCGCGGCTTCCTTGGCGGCCTGGTCAAGGTCACCCAGGCTCTGGCGAAGATGTCGCTCGATATCACGGGGCAGTTGGAAAGTCACAGCCATAGGTCACCAGCCCAAGAATATCACCAACGGATCTTACCCGCACGATCAGCGACCGTTCACAAATCCGCCTTCGTAAAGTGAAACTTCACCCCCGCCGCCTCTGCCGCGGCGAGCAAGGCTTCGGCGGCTTTGAGGTCGCGGAGGATGGGGTTGGGTTGCTTGAAGTTGTTCAGGTTGGCCGAGACGTGCTCGTGCAGGGCGCAGAGGGTCTTGAGGCCGTCGGCGGCGAGGAACCACTGCTCCGGCGGGAGGCGCATCTTCGCGGGGTCAAACCCGTCTTCGACGAGCTGAGCGCGCAGCGCCTCCTGGCTCTCGGAGAGCAACGACGTGATCGCTTCGACGCGCTTGATCCGCGCGGCGGTGTCCAATCGATCCGATTCGCGGCCGAGCGCCTTGCCCGTCTTCGCCTTCGCGTACGCCGCGGCGGCGGAGGCGTCGGGGAGATCTCTCTCGAGCGTCACAATGAAGGCCAATGCCATGCGGAGTTCCTCAGTTTCGCTTTCGTGGCTTGGGCGTCCCGCCCGAGCTTCGGCGGAGCACGTCGCGCGGGAATAGCTCGGGCGAGACGCCCAAGCCACG
>JBAUGM010000112.1:0-9654 GCA_049679725.1 Tepidisphaeraceae bacterium | reverse complement strand
GGAAGACATCGCCTCCATTCGTCATTCCGAATTTCGTCATTCGTTATTGATTCGTCATTCTGGTTTCGTCATTCGGGCTTCCCGCGCAGCGGGCCCTAGTGCCACGAGATCGGGAACACGATCGTCTCCGGCACCGGCCGACCATTCGGGCCCTTCGCGGGCTCGAACCACCACTGGTACATCGCGACTTTGACGGGCTGATCGACCTGGTTGCTGCCGGTCGAGCGCATGACGTCGACGGCCGTCACGTTGCCCTTCGCGTCGATGCCGATCTTCAGCACCATGCGCGGCTGGGAGATGGAAAGGAGGTCGAGTTGAGCAGCCAGACTGAGGCGCGGGCGCACCGACTTGAAGGCGCGGCCGAGGCGCGACTCCATCTTGCCGTCGCGGAACTCGATCCCGCCCAGCGTCGAGAACGCGTCCGATTCCGAATCGCTCATCGGCGCCGGATCGGCGGCGGGCTTGTTGCTGCGCGCGATGGGGCCGGCCTCCTCGGGCGGCGCGGGCGCGACGACCACCATGCGCGGCTTGGGTGTTGGCGCGGGCGGGATGCTCGCGCCGCTGCCGAACGGCTGCGGCTCTTCCGTCGCATCGGGCAGCACGTGTACCAGCGCCACCGCCCCCAACGCGGCGGCGGAGCCTTCGACGGTCGGCCCGTCCTCCTGCGGCACGAGCGACATCGACGGCAAGTCGCCGATCCGGCCCGGGCCCTGCGGGTCGCGGCTGAGCAGCGCCTGGTCGTTGGGCGCTTCCCTCGCGCGCAGGCTTTCCTTCCCATCGGATGCGTTGGGCGCGAGCCCGGAGTTGTCCATCGTCCCCAGCCGCGGCGAGTTCGGCTGGTCCACTTCGATGAAGTCATCCTGCGCCGCGCGCGGGTAGCCCGGCAAGCGGATGTCGGCGAGTTGTCGCGTCGAGATCTCGAACGTCGCGTACGCGAGGAGGCCGTGCGCGATGATCGACGCGCAGAGGGCGATCGTGAGCGAGAGGTCGCGAGCACTTCTCATAAAGCCGTCGATGGTATCGGCGGTCTTCTTCGGTTGGCGCACTCACCGGCGATACCATCGCCGGCTTTGTTGAGAGATCAGTCGCCCGTGCTACGAGCGCGGCCTCATTCTACGCCCGAGGGCACGGCCCGCTCGAACCATTTGTCGGTGATCGCCGGGGGCTGGTAGGTCCGAATATGTTCGATCGCCTCATCCACCGTGGCCGCAACGAAATACAGCTCGCGGGCTTTGGGCTTGATGAAGTGCTGTTCGATGCCGTGCTCGATCATCGCCAGCAGGGGGGTGAAGTAGCCGTCGACGTTGAGCAGGACGATCGGCTTGCGGTGAAGGCCGAGCTGCTTGCCGACGATGATCTCGAAGATCTCCTCGAAGGTGCCGAGCCCGCCGGGCAGGGTGATGAAGGCGTCGCCGCGCTGTTCCATCGTCGCCTTGCGCGTGCGCATGCACTCGGTGACGATGAACTCGTGGCAGTTCTTGTCGTCGACGCCCTTGTCGATGAACAACTGCGGCGTGACACCCACGACCTGCCCGCCAGCGTCTCGGCACGCATCGGCCAGCGCCCCCATCGTGCCGACGTTGTTGCCGCCGTAGATGAGCGTCCACTTCTGCGCCGCCAGCGCGCGACCCAACTCCGCCGCGGTATCGCTGTAAACGCGCGGGACGGCGCTGCTGGACGAGCAGTAGACGGTGACGGATTCGATCATCGAGGTTTCTCCGATGGTCGTCGGACACGAACACCACGCTGCGTGGCGACTACCAGGCAGCCTATATGTTCGTCGAGCGAGTGAGACATCAGGACCGTCTGCAGCAACGACCTGAACTCGCTCGGCAGACCCTCGTCGGTTCGCAATAGAAGAATGCCCGCGTGTGTGCCGGGTGGGTAAGCTCGGATGTCGCCAAATCCTTGTCCGCCGTGATGAAAAAGACGCCTTCAGCTTGGACGCGCGGCCACAACTCGTGGTCCTTCAAGCCACCCCAGCCTTGTCCACGGACGGTCAACGTGACATGTCCGTGCACGCCCAGCAGCTCGTGCAAGCGATGGGAGAGGTCCTCGTCGAGTTTCACCCGCATCAGAACACCAGCGTGTTGTGTGCCGCTTCGGCGGCATACAGCAGCGCCGCGTCCACGTCCTCGCGCATCAACTGTGGGTAGTCGGCGAGCAGTTCGTCGATTGTAAGTTCCGTAAGCGCGGCAACGACCACGGACACGGCAATGCGCGTCCCGCGGATGCACGGTTCACCGTGGTGCAACTCGGGGTCGCAGATGATGCGCTTGCGCCATTCGGTTGAGGTAGCCATAACGGGTGATTCTATGCCAAGCTCGCGCGCGGCACGACCATAACTCAGGGTAAACGATCGCGACGTGGAGATTCGCAGGCTTCTCGATGCGCAGCGTCGAACGAGGCCCATCGTTCAGGTGGAGCGCGCTGGTGCGCTACGAATCCCTACACGGATCAGGTTTGCCGCGCCCGGATGAATCATGAGCGTCTGCGGATCTTCTTCACGCCATTCCAGTCGAATCGTCAGGAGATCTTCCGAATCCGCGAGCGAGAGCCGCAGTTCCCGTTGCGGGGCGACCTCGATCACGATCTCGTCCGCCCGTAGTGGCTCGTCGGACCGCTCTCCGTTGACCACGCAATAGGCTTTGACGCTCACTTGATGTACCCCTTCTGCCTGAAATGCTCCAGCGCCTCCGCGGTGCTCTTGAACACGCGCGTGGCCGTCTCGGTGATGAACGGGCTGGGCGTGCCGCGGCAGGCCCAGATGACGTAAACCTCTTTGCCGCCCTCGAAGGCGTGGTGGAGTTCGCGCTCGACGCCGGAACTGAGGCCGGGTTTGCCGTTGGGGAGTTCGGGGACGAGGGAGACGATCATGTCGCTTTGGTCGACCATCTTGAAATCGCGGGCGTAGATCTGGCCCATGATGTCGCCGCTGATCTGCGCGACGTCGGCGGTCTTGAGCGTGACCGGCCCTTCAGCGGCCTGGACCTCCATCGTCGTCTGGCCCTCGGCCATCGCCTTGAGGGCAGTCGTGTGCAGGACGAACTCGTCCACGTCGCCGGGGTCGAACGTGACGAAGTGCTCGGCCAGCGCGGCGCGGAACGTGTCGATCTCCTTGAGCGTGTCCGGCAGGTCCATCACGTGGCTCATGGGGAACGACGGGTAGACCTTCTTCTTGTCCTTCTCGAACATCAGGCGATAGATCGTGGCCGTGGTCGGGATGTTGCGCCCGCGGCTGATCATGAAGAAGTGGCCGTAACCTTTGGTGATGTTGGCGAGGATCTCGGTGGCGAGAATCTCCTCCTCGCGCCAAACCATGATGTCTTTCAGTGTGTGATCGATGTCGTGGTCGCGCATCAGGCGCTGGTGGACGGACTCGGCGTTGTCGAGCAGCGTGAGGTACAAGTCAGCGTTGAACTGCTTGATCTGATCGTAGTCGAACGCGGCGAACAACCCGTGCCGCCAGCGGAACGTCGCGTGCGTGTTGACGATGATGTGCTCGTGCTTGTCGGCGGTGCGGAGGATCTCCTTGAACACCGCCCGGCGAAGCGTGTTGAGGCGCGTGATGGGGAGATTGAGGATCCGCCCGGCGGGGACGTCGGGGGCCTCCTGGTACATCATCTTGCCGACGTGGCAGACTTCCAGATCATGACCCGCCTTGATGGCGGTTTGCTTGACGGCTTCGAGGTAGGGGCCTTTGTCGACGCCGACTTGTCCGGTGACGATTGCGCGCATGACCGCATTCTACTGCGCGGCGAGAAGGGTGACGAGCGAAGCCGATGGCGCGTCAACCGCTCGCGGACAACGCAGGGAAACGCCGCGGGGAATCGAAGCCGGGTTGGAGTGAAACTCGCCTCGCAGTAAAATCCAACCATGCCTCAAACCTGGTTCGATCTTGCAAGCGACGCGCGCAAGGCGGCTAATCGGCTTGTGGACGTACACCCTCGCTCCTGCCTGAACCGCGCCTATTACGCGGCTTTCTCGAAGGTGAACCATGCTTTGGTTGCAACGTCGGGCGTGTTTATCAAGTTGGGCCGTGAAGGGGTAAACCACCCGGGTGAATCGGGTACAGGCGGGATTCGCCGGTGGATCGTGACGCATATGCCGGACATGGACGTGTCCCGGCGCGTCAAGCTGTCAGAATTGATGGGCCGCCTCTACACGCTCAGAATCTCCGCGGACTATAAACCGTCGGTGGAAGTGGATGGCCGCGACGCCCGCGAAGCGGTCTCGATCATGAACACGGTATTCGACGCGTTCTAGAACGAAAGGCGAAATCAGATGCCGACGACGCAACAAATCACGGACATCGTTGAAAAAGTCCGCAACCGCCTCGCCGATGGCGAGCGAGAGGGCATCCATCTGAAGGTCGTCAGCGAGAAGCTTGACGACGACTGGCTTTACATTGTGGTCGTGCCGTCCAAGCCGGGCGTGCGTGCCTCCGACTACGCCAACTTCATGTCAAAGGTTGAGCGCGAGCTTCGCGCCGGCGGAGATGATCAGGTGCTGCTCGTGCCCGCGTTGGACGATTGACACAAGAACCGCTCCCCCACAATCGTCGTCGCCCTCGACCGCAACTCCACCGTCTTGACCGCGGAGGTTTAGTGCAAACGATCACTCGTCCGGCAGCATCGTTCGAACGGATGCAGTTGTCGCCCCGATCGAACGCGGCTGGATGAATCAAGCGGTACTCGAAGACGGCGAGATGCCTCCGTTGAACAAAGTCTATAGCCCGCTCTAGGATGAGACCGGCAGAGATCTCCGGCATCCGAGCGCGGGAGTTCCTTCGGAGTACCTCAGGATGACAATACGAGAGGGGTGCGTGACGCAAACGGGCGCTGTCTACTCCGCCGTCTGCGTCTTCCGCTTGATCTCGTCGCGGAGGCGGGCGGCTTCTTCGTAGGCCTCGCGCTTGACGGCCCGTTCCAGCTGCGCCTGGAGCTTCTGCACCGGATCGACGGGAAGCTTGCGGCGGATCTCGCGGGCGAACTTCTTGAGGACCTTTACCTCGTTGCTCTGCCCGAACGCCTCCTCCTGCCCGAAGCGCACGAAGAAGTCCCTGATCTTGCCGATACCTTCCTTCACCGCGTCGAGCGCGTCGGTGTAGCGCCTCTCCTTGAACAGCAGCGACGCGCGGGCCCGCACGTGCATCATCGTGATGTACGGGCGGTACTGCTCGAGCACGAGCCGGTCCTGCTCGTTGACGGCGAACTTGCCGCACAGGTCGAGCACGCGGAGGTTGCGGGCGGTGTCGCGGACGACGCCGGAGAATTCTTCGAGCACGAAGAGGCTGAGGTAGCGGTGGTAGTACATGACCGCTTCCTCGCGCAGGGATTGGCACTGCGAGCTGGTCAGATGGAAGCCCAGTTCCGTGCCGTTGGTGCGATGCTCGCGAAGCTGGGATTCGAAATAGTCCAGCAGCGATTCGCACCCGTGCGGGCGGACGCCGTCGGGTCGGCCGTTCATTTCCATCTGGAGGAGGCCCAGGTCCAGGCGCATCTGAAGCTTGGGCGCGCCGTCGGTGCCGTTGATCTTGCGGACGTTGATCGTGCCGGGCTCGTAATCCCAGCCCTTGAGCAGGGGGAGGATGTCCTTGTTCAGACCCTTGCCCTCGGTCTTTTCGGGGGTCTTTTCGGTCTTCTCGTGCTTCTCGTGACCGGATCGTTCCTGATTCATTCTCGCCGCTCCCATACGCCCCGTGGAGGTGGACAAACCGCAGTTCCACCGACGGGGGAAATTATAGCACTGCGACCCTCGCGACGCGCGAAATAGCCGCGCTGTCGGCAGGGGGTGTCGCGCCGCACCGTGCCTAGTATCATGAACGTGTTCCGAGGCACCGGAATTCCGACGGTCGCGAACGCACGTATCCGTCGAACCAGCGAGGTGCCACATGGCTCAGCCCGTCAAATGCGCCTGTGAGAGCTGTCATTGCATGGTGTTGCCCGCTAAGGGCGTGATGCGAGACGGAAAGCTTTATTGCAGCAGAACGTGCGCCTACGACTGCACGAAGACGACGTGCCTGTGCGTGCACAAGGATTGTGGATGAACTCCGCCGACGTGCCAGATGTCGCCTCGCCGCTGCCCCTTTCAAACCCCCTGCGCGAATTGCACGGCGGGTTGACCGGGGGGCCGCTCGTCGAGTTTCAGCCGTACGATCGGGTGGAGATCGTCAGCACGTTCGGCGAGCCGCAGGCGGAGTACGCAACGATCCGCAAATCGTGCGGGTTGATGGACCTCCCGCAGCGCGGTTTCCTTGAACTCATCGGCCGCGATCGGTTGCCGTTTCTCAACAACTTGCTGACCAACCAGACGTGGGACAAGCAGGCCAAGTCCGGTATGCAATCCGGCGCGGGGGTCTACGCATTCTTCCTAAACGTCAAAGGCCGCATCGCGGCGGACATGAACGTGCTCGACCTCGGCGATCGCACGCTGCTCGAGATGGACGGGCGGGTCGTCGAGACGGTGAAGGAAGCGTTCGCGCGCTACCTCTTCGCCGAGCAGGTGACGATGCGGAGCCTGCTCGGCGTGTCGCACGAGATCGCGCTCCATGGCCCGACCGCGCGACAAGTGCTCGAGACCGCGGCGGGGGCGCCTGTGCCCGAACTGGGCGAACTCGCCAGCGCATCGCTGAAACTCTTCGGCGTCGACGCGACCGTCTGGCGCGATGACCCGACGGGGTCACCGGGTTACCACCTCATTCTCCCGATCGACGGCGCACCGATCGTCTGGCGCGAGTTCATCGCGCGATTCGGCGCTTCCGAATCGCTCGGCAAGCGCCCGCTGCGCCCGATCGGATGGGCCGCGTTCAACGCGACGCGCATCGAAGCGGGGCGGCCGCTGTTCGGCATCGATTTCGACGATTCGATCCTCCCCGCGGAGACGGGTGTCCTGTTTCCCCGCGCCGTCAGCCTGACCAAAGGCTGCTACCTCGGCCAGGAGATCGTCGCCCGCATGCACGCCCGCCAGCAGGTCGCCAAACAGATCGTCGGCATCAAGCTCGACACGGACGACCTGCCCATCGCCGGCGCGAAACTCTTCGACGAGAAGGGCAACGAGATCGGCGGGATCACCAGCAGCACGCTCTCGCCGATGCTGTCCGACACCGCCATCTGCCTCGGCTACGTGAAACGGCCGTTCGTCGCGACGGGCACGAAGGTGCGCGTCCCGGCGGAAGGGGCGCTGCGCGAGGCGACGGTGACGGAGCTGCCGTTTGTTTCGCACGCCAGTTCAGAACATCGAACACCCAACATCGAACACCCAACATCGAAGTAAATGCGTATGATCATTCGATGTTCGGCGTTCGATGTTGGGTGTTCGATGTTCAATTCTCCCCAACATTCGCAGTAAGATTGTCCCCATGACCGACTCTCCCTACCTCGTCGTCCCCGGCAAGCGGTTCGCCCTCAAGGATCGTCCCACCGATGACACCGGACCCTTCGCCGACAAGAAGGAGGGCAACGTCGCGTGCGAGGCGAACCTGGAGCTGCTCGACGAGCTGCAGGAGAGGCTGTACGCCGAGTCGAAGCACGCGCTGCTCGTGGTGCTGCAGGCGATGGACACCGGCGGGAAGGACGGCACGATCGAGCACGTCTTCAGCGGCGTCGATCCGCAGGGGTGCTCGGTGACCAGCTTCAAGGCGCCGACGCCGCTCGAGCTCGCGCACGACTACCTCTGGCGCATCCACGAGGCGGCGCCCCCCAAGGGGATGATCGGCATCTTCAACCGCTCGCACTACGAGAGCGTGCTCGTCGAGCGCGTGAAGAATCTCGTGCCGAAGGACGTCTGGTCTCGCCGTTACAAGCACATCAACGACTTCGAGCAATTGCTGAGCGATGAGGGCGTGACGATCGTGAAGTTCTTCCTGCACATCTCCAGGGACGAGCAGAAGCGCCGCCTGGAGGCGCGCCTCGCCGACCCGCAAAAGCACTGGAAGTTCAACCCCAACGACCTGAAGGAGCGCGAGCGCTGGGACGACTACCAGGCGGCCTACCAGGATGCGCTGCGCGAGTGCTCGACGAAGAACTCGCCGTGGTACGTCGTGCCCGCCGACAAGAAGTGGTTCCGGAACTGGGTGGTATCGGACGTGCTCGTGCGGACGCTCAAAGGCTTAAAGATGCAGTATCCGCCCGCAGCGAAGGGGCTGGACCGGATCGTCGTTAGATGATTACGCGGCGCGCGGCCTGGCGCGCGGCCTGGCGCGCGGCGGGATACGCGTCGCGCTGACGCGCGCCCGCGCGGTGCGCCAGTCGCCCAGCTCCACCGTCGACTCATCGTCATCGGGCGACTGGCTCTCCTCTTCGTCGGTCGCGAGCGCTTCCTCCGCGATCGCGTCGTCCGCGTCGCCGAAGACGTCGACCTCGTCGCGCTCCCCTTCGCGCAGCGCCTCGACCTCCGCTTCCGATAACGCGGTGAACGTCGGCGGGCGCTGTTCGTTGGGCGCGCGGTTCGAACAGCCGCCGCTGCCGTCGTAAACGACGTCGACGAACATGAAACCTTCGTCGACGCGGTAAGCGAGGTTGCCGTCACGGGCGAGTTGGAGAATGTGGTCAACGCTGACCCCCCAGATCTCGGCCGCGATGGTCGGGACTACCCAGCAAGGCATAAAGAGACGTGTCCTCGGCGCGCCACCGCTAACATCGGGCGGCGCACCGACCCAACTTGACCGAATCACACACGTGGCGATCGCCGGCAACCCTCTGTGTTATCGGTAGTTGTTGAACTGCAACGGAATCCCCGGCGGGTTCGCCTTGAGGTGCGCGATCACCGCCTGCAGGTCATCCCGTTTCGACCCGGATACGCGCAGCGCCTCGCCCTGGATTGACGCATTCACCTTCAGCTTCAGCTCCTTGATCGACTTCTGGATGGACTTGGCCGTGTCCTTATCGATGCCGCTCTTGAGCTTGTACTTCTGGCGGACCGTCTTGTGCGTCGCCTGCTCGAGCTTCTGCGGATCGAGCGCCTTGGGGTCGACGCCGCGCTTGATCATCCTTTCGACGAGCACCTTCTTCACCGCCTCCAGCTGGTGCTCGGCATCGCCGGTGAGCGTCAGCTCCTTACCCTTGCGATCAAACTCCAGCGACGCCGCCGACCCCTTGAAGTCGTAGCGCGTCGTGATCTCCTTCACCGCCTGGTTCACGGCGTTGTCCATTTCCTGAAGGTCGATCTCGGAGACGATGTCGAAGGAGGCATCGGATGGCATGGGGAATTTGTCAGGCGAGCGTGCACGCTTGTCAATGTATCCTGCACCTCGTTTAGCGGCGCCCCGCTTGCGGGGCGCGGCAGAGCGCGTTGAAAATCCGATACGCGCGGTGACGAGAGAACCCGCTGGCCGCGCCCCGCGAGCGGGGCCGCTAAACGGGGCCGCGCAGTTTCTCTCGCGCTCGCAACTCGTTACCCTTCTGCGGAGGGATCACGCGATGAACCAGATCAGCCCGAAGCGCCCGCTGCACCGCTCGCGCGACAACGTCATGATCGCCGGCGTCTGCGGCGGCCTGGCGGAGTGGCTCGGGTGGGACCCGACCCTCGTCCGTGTGCTGTACGTCCTCGTCTCCATCTTCTCCGCGGCCTTTCCCGGCATCCTCGTGTACATCATCTTGTGGGCCGTAATGCCGCAGGAGTGAGACGCCTGCTGTATCTTCGTAGGGGCGGGCC
>JBAUGM010000111.1:0-9132 GCA_049679725.1 Tepidisphaeraceae bacterium | reverse complement strand
CGACCGACGCGCCGCGCGAACAGTGCCCGGAAATGGCTCGGCGACAGTCCGGCGCGGCCGGCGAGGTCGTCGACCGTTGGGCCGCGGTGCAGGTTCTCTTCGGCCCATGCGATGACCGCGTCGAAGTCGGCGGCAACGGCGCCGCCCTCGTCGCGTGGATCGCGGCGATGCGTCCCCTCCTCGACCTCGACCAGTTGCCCGAAGATCAGCGTCAGCGCGGCCTCGCGCATCTCCTGCACGAGCGGCGACGGCGCGAGCACGGCCAGCCGCATCGCGCGATCCACGTCGGCTTCGATGCGCCGCCCGATCCGCTCGCCGTACACCCGAAAGCCGCGCCGCAATCGTGCCAGCTCATCGAACGGCGGGCGTACGCCCTGCGCGCGACCTTCGATGGCGAAATGCTGCACCGACGCGCGCGAGGATTCGGCGATCGACTGGCCGCGAAACGGCGTGTGCGGAAAGATCAGGATCGACTCGCCGCTGCGCAGCTCCACCTCTTGGCCGTCCGCGCGCCCCCCAAGCCGGATCGACACGTGACCATCATGGATGAACAGCAGGTCAAAGTGCGGCCACACGCACGGCCCGATTCGCCGGACCGCGTCGAACTCGCCATACCCGTGCAGGTGGAAACGGATCACGCGCCATCGATTATGACAACAGATCAGCAGTTTTCACAATGTCTGTCCCGTCAGACGGCGGTATTGTCGTTCAGCGTTACATGTTTTGCGTCATCTTTCACAAACAGGAGCATCAAATGGACGGCAAGCAGACGGCGGGCGTCGCAGTGGGCGGCAGCGAGGAGATCCGGGCGACGTTTCGGCGCGACGGCTTCGTCGTCGTCCGCTCGTTCCTCAACCCGCTCGAAATCGAGCGCGTGCGCAACCGCATGGACGCGTACGTCCGCGACATCGTCCCCTTCGTTCCCCGCGCCCATGCGATGTTCGAGGACAAGTCGCGCCCCGAGACACTCAAGCAGCTCTCCGACGTCTCCAACCACGACCCGGTCCTCGGCCGGCTCATGTACAGCGAGCCGTTCGTCGGCCTGGCCGAGCTGCTGCTGGACGGCCCGGTGCGCGCGGGCAACCTGCAGTGGTTCAACAAGCCCCCGCGCATCGGGCAGCCGACGCCGCCGCACCAGGATGGGTATTACTGGATGCTCGAGCCCAACGAGGGATGCACGATGTGGCTCGCGCTCGACGCCGCCGACGAGGCGAACGGCTGCGTGCGCTACATTCCCGGCTCGCACAAGCTTCCCGTCCGCTCGCACGCGCGGACGACGACGCTCGGCTTCTCGCAGGGCATCGCCGACTATGGCGACGCCGACCGCGCCGCGGAAGTCGCGGTCAACGCCCAGCCGGGCGACCTGTTGATCCACCACGCGCTGACGATTCACCGCGCCGACAACAACCCATCGGAACGCCACCGCCGCGCCCTCGGCCTCGTCTACTTCGCCCGCAAGGCGCAGGAAGACGTGGCAAAGAAAGAGGCGTACGCGAAGGCGCTGCAAGCTGAGCTGGTGGCGAAGGGGAAACTCTGAGGAACTCGAGCGCCATCCTCCCTCTCCCCGTACTCGGGGAGAGGGCGGGGGAGAGGGGCAGGCACCGCTCGACATCGCGCGGCGGTCGATTCGCAGATCCGCGCTCGTCTTGCAGCCGACCGGTTCCAGGTGCGCCGCGTCGCTCGCCCCTCTCCCCTGCCCTCTCCCCGGAGTACCGGGAAGAGGGAGTGAGTTCACGTCGCCGCGACGGTCGTCTTCTTCCGCCGCAAGAGCTTCCACCCCAACACGATCATCAACACCCACGGCCCCACGAAGCACAGGCCGATGATGATCAGTTGCAAGCTCCACATCAGGCCCGTCATGCTCGTCGCCAGCCCCCGGCGGATCGACGCCCACACCCCCTGGTCCGGCGAGACGATCGCCGCCGTGTTGCCGAAGGTGAGGTCGATTCGCGCCCGCGCGAGCGCGCCGTCCGGCACCTGCGCGTCCTTCGTCGACTGCACGATGCGCACGCTCCCCATCGACTTGGCGCGGGTAATGATCTCAACCGATTTCGCCAGCGGCACGTCGACAACCAGCTTCCCGATCGTCTGCCCGCCGCGCTCCTGCGAGAGGTTCGACTGGATCACGCGCCCGCCCGCCGCCTGCGCCGCGGACTGGAGGTCGGCGACAACCTTGTCCGGGTCCGAAACTTCGATCCCGATGGCCGTCGTCTCGCGCGGCGGGAGTTGATCGGCGTCGACGAAGCTCACCTGCAGGCGCACCTTGCTGTCGACCGTGTTCTCCGTGTCACCGGACCGCCCGCTCGTGCGCTGCGTCATGTCGCCGAGCTTGGCAATCACTTCCTCAACCTTCGGCAGTTCGGCCCGCATGATCTCGAAGTCGATGATCGCCGTGATGTTCTCGCGAACGGCTTCGTTGAGCTGCGACGTCGTCACCCGCGCCGGCGTCGCACGGACCGCTTCGAGCAGCGCGTTGTACGCCGCGGGCACCTCCGGCGCGGCGATCTGCAGATTCGTGCTCTCCCGCGCCGGGACCGAAGCCACCGACGCGAGCTGCACGACGAAACCCTGCTTGGCCGTGGTCGCGTTGTTCGTGTCCGGGTTCTCCGTGACCGTCAGCCGCATCACCTCGCCCGCGCCGCGCACATCGGCGAGAACCGCTTCCGCATCCGCGCTCTTCACCTCGAAGTGGATCGCGCCGACGACCTGATCCGCCTTGGGGCGCGAGAGGTTCGACGTCACGACGCGCCCGCCCGCCTTCTCGACGCGCGCGACGATCGCCCGGTGCGCCGCCTCGACGTCGGCGGCGGCGATGTTCAGGTTCGTCGTCTGCCGCGGCGCGACGTTCGCCAGGTTGTAGAGCGACAGGTTGATCCGCGTTTCCGCGCGCTCCCGCCGCGCCCCCGGCGCCGGCTGCGACCCCTCCGGCGTAGTCTGGCGGCGCTGCACCTCGAACCGCGCGACCTTCCCCAGTTGCTTCAACCGATCGATCAGCGCTCCCGCGCCGTCGGCGGGAACGTCCGCGACCACCTGCGCCGCGAACTGCCCCGCATCATGCCGCTTCAGGTCCGACTGAATCACCCGCCCCTTCGCCTCGTCGATCGCCTTCAGCGCCGCCGCCCGCGCGGTCTCGACATCGTCCGTCTCGATTCCGGCATCGACGGTTTCCGTCTCCTTCGCCGCCGCGGCGGTGCGGATGTCGCGCTCGAAGGCGGTGATCGTCAGCGTCGTCAGCGACACGAGATTGTCGTAGTAGCGCATCTCGCCGACCATCTTCTCGATCTTCGTCCGCCAGACGCCCAGCTCCTTCTCGGCCGCGAGCAGGTCTTTGATCTGGCCCTGGCCGGTCTTGATGATCTCGAGCAGCCGCTCCTCCATCGCGCGGGCGGCGCGGAGCTCGCCTTCGAGATCCGTGTACTGCTTGGTGACGTCCTGCGCGTCCATCTTCTGACTTCGAAGATCGCCAATCCCACGCAGCTGAAGCACCAGCGTGTCGAGCCGGTCCGGCGGGACGCGCACGGTGACGGTGCCCTTCACCTTGCCGTTGGGGAGCTTCTCCGAATCGGTCGTCCCGATGTACCCGCCGGCCTCCTGCGTGAGTTTTGTGATTTGCGCCAGGGCGGCGTCGAAGCGCTCGACCTCGAACTCCATGACGCCGGTGCGGATGACCTTGCGCGACGGCGCGGCCGGAGCTTGATGCGTGGGCGGTGCGGATGGCGCGGGCGGCGGCGCTTGAGCCAACGACTCCACCTTCACCCCCGCGACAGATTGCTCGGCCGCCGTCACTTTGCCCCCCACGCTGATCGGCGGCGCCTTCTGCGGCTGTGCCTCGGCCATCTGCTCCGCAAGGCTTCGACGTTCTCCCTCGGTGACTTGCAGGCGGTCACCGAGTTCGGCGACCTGCTGCGGCAAGCCTTTCACCTGCTTCGTGTCAGCCTGTAGTCCCGGAACCCCAGCCGACGACCCGTTCGCGATTTCACCGGGCTTGAACCACCCCGACTGCGGCGGCGCGCCGCTCGCCGGCTTCTGACCCGCCGCCACGCCGAACGCGTCGAAGTACACCGTGGGTTGATCGACGTCCCGGCCGCGCTTGGTCAGCTTCTCCGCGGCCGCGTTGTCGCCTCTGCCGGCGATGCTTTCGGACGAATCGGCCTCCTGCTTCACGGCGAACGACGGCTCACCACGCCATTCACGCTTCCCTTCCGTCGACTTGTCCCCCGGCTCTTGGGCAGGAGGGGACAAAACGGGGTCAGACCCCTTTATGTCCGCGGAGTTGCTGCCGGGCGCGGTGTACACATCGAAATCCCCCATCCCGTCGCCACGCTTCTCGTTCTTATAGAGTAATGTCGCCAGTCCAATCTGCTTCAGGTTTGAGGCGTCTTTGATTCTGTCAGCAATGACGAGGACATCCGGCAGCCTTCCACCGTTCGACGCCGAGCTGACGACGTATCCCGCGCTGCCGAGCAAAATCGCCGCGGCGACGCCGGCGGCGGCGCGTCTGACCATCGGGTGGACCCACGTGCGCGGCTGGCGCATGTCGCGGAGGGAGCGGATCAGCCGATCTTCGAGCCCCGCGGCCGGTCGGGCGTCGGCGAACAGCTCGGCGAGGCGGCGCTCGTTCTCCCGCAGCGCGGCGTACTCGGCGGTGCACGTCGCGCAGGCGGTGAGGTGGTCGTCAAAGCGCGACCGCTCGTCGGCACTCAGGCCATCCGCGAGGGCGGTCGCCATCTGCTCGCGGGTCCAGGGGTGATCGGTTTCGCAGGTCATGATGACGCGCTCTTTCTCCCTCTCCTCGTACTCGGGGAGAGGGCTGGGGAGTGGGGCAAGGGGCGCTTCACGTCAAACGTCGTCCGATCTCGCACGCCGCTCGCCCCTCTCCCTAAAATAGCCGGCCACGATTCTCGACCATCGCGACCATCCGGTGTCATGCTGAGGTACTCCGAAGCATCTGGCTTCACCGACGGATCGGCCAGATCCTTCGGAGTACCTCAGGATGACAACGTTCGGGAATCGCGCGCTCCCATTTAGGCCTCTCCCCGGCGCAGCGGGGAGAGGGAACTGGATTTCGTCAGCTCCGCGCGCAGCATCGCCATCCCGCGATGCAGCAATCCGCGGAGCGAGCCGTTGGTTAGCGCCAGTTGCCTGCTGATCGTGTCGTAATCCGCGCCGGCCAGGTACCGCAGCATTAATACCTGGCGGTACTCGCTCGGCAGACTTCTCAGCACCGCGAGGGTTCGCTCGCGCTCGTCGCGCGTCTCGGCCGATTCGCTCGGCGTCGGGGCGTGGTCCGCCAGGCGCAGGATCGCGTCGCCGTCGCGGGCGTGCTTGTCGGCCCCGCGCTTCTTGCGCGATTCCCTTCGAGCCAGGTCGACCGCCCTCGTCTGCAGGATCGAGACCAGCCAGGGGCGGAAGCCGGACGGATCGCTGACTTGCCCGATCGATCGCCACGCGACCAGCAACGTCTCCTGCACCAGGTCTTCCGACCGGTGCGGGTCGCCGGTTTCCAGGTACGCGCGGGCGAACAGCAGCCGCGCGGTCCTCCGGACCAGCTCTTCGAACGCCAGCCGATCCCCCCGCTGGCTTTGTATGACGAGGTCCCGCTCGTCCGTCGGTTCAGGCACGGGGTACTCCCATCGCGCAGGTGAACGCTAATGGGACGCGCGGCGCGCGCAAAATGTTTCGCGAGTTCGGTGAGGGAGGGAGAATGTGAGATGCCGCAATGAGCCGCCCCGCTTGCGCGGCGCGTCTGCCCGCGCGCCTGCGCGCCTCCCGCGCCTCGCAAGCGAGGCGGCTAACGGGAATGGGTGAGCCGTCGCGGCGCTATTCGCGCGGTGCGGGCTTGGCGTTCAGTCCCTCCTTCCCGAATGCCCCTCCCGCGCGACCCTTCGGCCGCGCAAGCCCCACGGCATCCTTGATCGCATCGACCTCCGGCGAGTTCGCGCGGCGACGACCTGCGCCGCGACGCTTCTTGTCGTCCAGCGACGGGTTTCGGCCGCTGTTGGCGAGTTGTCCCATGTGGATTGACCTCCGTGTATGAGCGAGGGCACGCGTCCCCCTGTGTACGCCAACCGTCGAAGCTACGGCCTTCCCTGACGAGAGCGGAACGCCCAAACTATCATCGCGGAAAGGAGTCGCGACAGGAGCACGCTCGTTTCGCCTAGAATGACGGTCATGCGCGTGCCCCGCCCGCTCGTCTACCTGTGGGTGCTGCCGACGACGACGGTCGGGTTGATCTTCGTCCTGCCGGCGCTGCTCACGGGCGGCAACGTGCAGCGCGTCGCCGGCGTGCTCGAGGTGTACGGCGGGCTGGTCGCGCTGTTCCTCCGCTATTGCACGCCGCTGCGCGGCGGGGCGTCGGCGATGACGCTCGGGCACGTCGTGATCGGCCGCACGCGCGACCTGCTCGAGTTCACGCGGTCGCATGAGCGCGTCCACGTCCGCCAGGCCGAGCGCTGGGGGCCGTTGTTCATCCCGGCGTACTTTTTCTTCTCCGCCGTCGTCTTTTTCCGCGGCGGCCGCGCGTACGAGGACAACCCGTTCGAACGTGAGGCGTATGAGTTGGGCGAGCGCGCCGCCGGTTCGCATTGACCCCGTCTCGTCGTCAATCGAGGCGTCCGAGACGCGCTCGAAAGAAGAGGACACTCGCGATGCAGCTCGCTCGATCGTTGCTGGTTCTGATCGTCTGGGCCTTCCCCTCAATCGCGCAGGCAGCCGAGCACCGCTTCGACTTCGGCAACGGCCCCGCGGAGAAAGGGTTCACGCAGGTCCTCTCCGCGGCGCGCTACGATTCGAAGACCGGTTTCGGCTGGGTCGATGCGGGAAAAATCGTCGACCGCAACCGCAAGGCGCCGGACGAGCTGCGCGGCGACTACGCCTTCGGCCGCGCTCCCGCGACGTTTCGCGTCGACGTGAAGCCCGGCACCTACAAGATGACGCTGATCTTCGGCGATACCGATCACGACGATCACGTCCTGGACGCTTCCGTCGACGTCCCCGGCGTCAAGCTGCCGCGGCTCACCGCGCAGAAGGCGGAGTTCGCCACCCTGACGGCGGCGTTCGAGATCACCAGTGGCCAGCTCAACCTGCGCTGCGATTCGCCGGAGGATAACTGGGTCCTCAACGCGTTGATGCTCGAGCCCGCGGAGAAGCCGGAGGCGCCGAACGTGACCAAAGAACGGTTCAACGTGACCCGGGAGCGCGGCACCGCGCGCGACACCTGGGCCTTCGGCGGCGCTCAGGGCAGGGGCGACGTGAAGTCCTGGCCGGACCCGATCGCGCCGTTCGTGAAGCAGTTCCGTGAGAACCTCACGGCCAGAGGCAAGGTCAAGCTCGACACGACCGGTCTGAAACGAGCGGACTATTTGAAACTCATCGCCGGCAACGTCGACTTCTTCAAGCAGCACCAGGACGAGCGCGGCGCGATCATCGACCCGTACCGCAAGGCTGAGTTTCAGTATTCGACGCCCTGCTTCGCGTACGCGGCCGCGACGCTCGTCGCGCACGCGGGGCGCGACGACCTGCTCGAGCCGGCGGCCAGGGCGTTCGACTGGGCGTCGAGCCGGCTCGCCAGGGGCGAAGGCGCGAACGGCCACGAGGATTTCTATTCGCCTTCGCTGGCGCGCGCGTACCCGCTGCTGAAGGATCGCGTTTCACCCGAGCGCGCGAAGAAGTGGGCCGACGATCTCGCCGGTTTCGACCCGTACGCGGTCTACGCGTACGGGCCGGGTGCGAACAACTGGAACGTGGTCGCGTCATCGGGCGAGTTCCTTCTGCACAAGCTCGGCCTCCGCAAGGACCTCGTTTTCGTCGAGGACAGCGTGCGGGCGCAGGGCCGGCATTTCGATTCGCCGTGGGGTTTGTACACGGAAGGGCCGATGGCTTACGACCACTTCCCGCGGCTGTGGGCGGCGGACATGGTGGCATCGGGCTACGCGGGGGCGCGGGCTGCGGAGCTGACTGAAGTCCTCCGCCGCGGCGCGATGACGAGCCTGTTCATGCAGTCGCCCACGGGCGAGCTCCCCACCGGCGGGCGCAGCGCGCACCACCAGTGGAACGAGGCCGAGCAGTGCGTCACCTACGAGATCTACGCCGCGCGAGCGCTGGCCGATGGCGACAAGGAGATGGCGGGCGTCTTCAAGCGCGCCGCGCACCTGGCGCTGGCATCCATGCAGCGCTGGCAGCGTCCCAGCGGCGAGATGTGGATCGTCAAGAACCGCGCCGACCCGAAGGACCTGCACGGCTACGAGTCCTACTCATCTCACTCGCAGTACAACCTGCTGCCGATGGCCATGCTCGCCATCGCCTATGACCACGCCGCCAAAACCGAAGACATCGCCGAGCAGATCACGCCGGCGGAAGTCGGTGGGTTCGTGCTGGAGATCGGCAAGCCGTTCAACAAAGTGATCGCCAACGCCGGCGGGATGTACATCGAGCTCGACGTCGCCGCCGATCCGGCGCATAACCCGACGGGATTGCTCCGCGTGCACAGGAAGGGATTCAACCCGCAGCTGGGCCCCAGCGAAGGGTTGATCAGCACGAAGACGGAGACGTACCCCGACGTTCCGCGCACCACCGCCGCGATCGGCGCGGCGTGGAAGGACGTCAACGGCGAGTGGAAGCGGCTGGCGCAGTTCCCCGCCGGCGCGATCACCAGCGCATCGGTCGTCGACGTGAGGGCGCAGCCGGATCGCGTCAGCTTCAGCGTCGTGTACCAGGGCAACTTCTCGGGCCCCGGGCGCGTGGCGGAGCACTACGTCATCACGCCCGATCAGGTCGAGCAGACCATCGACCTGGCCGGCTACGACGGCCCGGTCCGCGTCACGTTCCCGCTCCTCGAAGACCTCGGCGACGGCGCAAAGACGCAGATCGCGACGAGCGATGATGACGACGCCTCCAAGTCCGCCCGCGTCACGCTTGCCGGCCACACGCAAACCTTCACCGCCCCCGGCGCCGCGAGCGTGACGGTGGACGAACCCCGCTACCCCTTCCGCAACGGCTGGGCGCGGCTGGGCGTCGCGACGTTTGCCCCGGGAACGCCGGCGAAGCTGATCATCCGGCCTGCAACCAATGCGAAAGCGCGCTGACGCGCTCGGGTCTAACTCAAGTTCTTGGCGGTTGCTGACGGCATGCTCT
>JBAUGM010000110.1:0-3143 GCA_049679725.1 Tepidisphaeraceae bacterium | reverse complement strand
GGCCGAGCCCGGCAGGATCGCCTTCAGCGCCGCCGGGCGCGAGAGGCGCACGTCGCGCGCGCGGTAGATGATCCCCATGCCGCCCTGACCGATCAGGTCGACGATCTCGTAACAGCCGACGCGCTGGCCGATGAAATTGCGGGTGATTTCGATCGAGGGCTCGCGCCCGAACACCCGGCCCAGGCGCGACAGCTCATCCCCCCCGCCGCTGCCGTCCTGGCCGAGCAGCTTCTCCACTTCGGCGCGGACGTCGGCGTCGTCGGGGCAGCGCGTGAGCAGCGCCACGTCCCGCTCCGCGGCGCCGAGAGGCCGCAGTTCGAAGAAGAGCTCTTCGATGCGCTGGAACTGGTCGGGCGTCATTCGCATCTCCGCGCCGTTCTCCCTCTTCCCGGTACTCCGGGGAGAGGGCAGGGGGGGCAGGGGAGAGGGGCGAACGGCGCGGAGCGCAGGGCACCGGTCGATGCGAAGAGCGGTGCGGATCTGAGAATCAGACGGTGCTCGGCGTCGCGCGCCGCTCGCCCCTCTCCCTCGCCCTCTCCCCCGAGTACGTGGGAGAGGGAGGGCGTTTCTTGAGCTTCGTGAGGTGCGCACTTCATGCGTCGCCCGACAGCTCTTTGGCCAGCCACGCCTTCGCAAACGCCCAGTCGCGCTCGACGGTGACGGCGGACACCTTGGGCGACAGCGACCGCGCGATCTCCGCCGCCGTCAGGCCCCACAGCACGCGGTAGCGCACGACGTCGGCCTTGCGCGCGTCGAGGGAGGCGAGTTTCTCCAGCGCGGCGCTGAGCGCTTCGACGTCGATCCCCTCGCCCGTTTCCGACTCGGCCTGATCGGGATCGAGCGACACGCGCACCAGGTCCGCGCCCCCGCGCTTGGCGGCCTTGCGGGTGCGGTGGTAGTCGATGAGCAGCCGCATCATGACGCGGCTGGCGATGGCGAAGAGGTGCCCGCCGTTGTCGAAGCGCTCGCGCTGGCGGATGAGCTTCATGAGCGTGTCGCTGGCGAGCATGGTCGGCTGGAGGGTGACCCCGCCGCCGTCCCCTTCCGCCTTCATGCGTCGCCGGGCCATGGCGCGGAGGTCGTCGAAGATGTGCTCGGCGAGTTGGTCGGAGGCGCCGGCCTCGCCCGCGTTCATCGCATCGAGCAAGCGCGTCAGTTCCCGCTCTTCGTCCTGGTCCTTTAGCGATTCCATCGCGCAATAGCCCACGAAATGAGCCGCCGCCCTCGCCAAGGCCGCGATTGTAACGCGCCCCAGCACGGACAACGACGCACCCCTATCCCGGAATAGGGACGCCTCCCGCCGCATCATATGACATGCCGTAAATCCCTTTAAAGAAACGCGTTATGAAATAATGGCGCTGCCGACATAAATGATGATGGAGCGAGGCCAGATCGTCCGCGTCTCCTCGTATCGGGTCGATCGGAACGTCGGCCCCGCGGAAAACTAACCGGAGAGAACCATGTTCGCTCGCACGTCTCATGCGTCGTTGTCGCCGTGGTCGTTGTCTCGGTCGTTCGACATGCAGTCGCTGGAAGCGCGCCGGCTGATGGCCGCCGACCTGGTCGTCCAGTCCATCGACGTCACCGACGGCCTGCACACCAGCACCTCCGAAACAAGCACGGCGACCTTCGTCGTGAAGAACATCGGCACCACTGCCGCCCCTGCCGGCGCGCGGCTCCGCATGCGGTTCAGCGTTGATGACGTCTGGGGCAACGCCGACGACCTCATCCTCAACTACAAGACGATGCCCAACGGCCTCGCTGCCGGTGAGACGTGGACGTACACCACGAGCCAACGCGCCAGCGCCCAGCCCACCGGGTCGTTCCGCTTTCTGGCGTACATCGACGGCTTCAACGACGTCGCCGAGTCGAACGAGAACAACAACGTCCTGGCCAGCGCCGCGGGAACCGTCGTCTACGCCAACCAGGAGCTGGCGGGCACGGACATCCTCGGCACCCTCGGCAATGACGTGATCGAGCTGACCGCGTCGTCCGACATGGCGTTCGTCACGGTCAACGGCGTGTCGAAGTACAAGTCGCTGGCCGGCGTGACGCAATTCTTCGTTGACGCCGCCGCCGGCAACGACAAGGTGATCGCCTCGCCCGATTTCCCCGTCCGCCTGGCGGTCACCGGCGGCGGCGGAAACGACATGATCATCGGCGGCGCGGGCAACGACGAACTGTCCGGCGCCAACGGCAAGGACAAGGTCTTCGGTGGCGCGGGCAACGACTATTGCCTCGGCGGCGCCGCGGCGGACCGGCTCTACGGCGAGGACGGCGTCAACACCCTCAGCGGCGCCGGCGGCAACGACTACCTCTTCGCCGGCCCCGACGGCGGCAACTACCTGCTCGGCGGCGCGGGCAACGACCGCCTCTTCGCCAAGGGCAACAGTGCCAATACCGACACGCTCAGCGGCAACACCGGCAACGACACCGCCGAGGCCGACGCCGCCGATCTGCTCGCCGGCATCGAGGCGACGGTGTAACGCCTTGCTCCCTGGGTGTAGCGCTCATTCCCGGCGATCTGATCTGACTCCCTCTCCCCGGCACTCCGGGGAGAGGGGTGAGCGGCGCGGTGCGCCAAGCCGCGCTGCATCGAGAACCGGCGTGGAATTTGCGAATCGAATGGTGCTCGACGTCTCGCGCACCTCGCCCCTCTCCCCCGGAATACCGTGGGAGAGGGAGGGCGCACCTCGTCCTCCCAACGTCGTTGCGAATTACCCAAGCCGCGACCGCGCATGCGCCGCCCACGTGCTGGCGCGGTCGTGGCGGAGGTAGGCTTGCCAGTGCGGGCGGGCATCGCGCGCGCAGCCGGTGGTTTCCAGCTCGTCGGCGAGGTTGTAGTGCGCCAGCGGGTTCTCCGCGTCGCGCGAGAGGACTTCGCGGAAGGCGAGGATCGCCTCGTCGTGGCGGCCGAGCTCGGACAACGTCGTGCCGAGGTTGTTCATCGCGTCGACAAGATCCGGATCCATCTCCAAGGCCTGCTCGTAGCGCTCGACGGCTTCGCGGCGGAGGCCCAGCTCGCGCAGTCCGTTGGCGAGGTTGAAGCACGTCCGCGCATCCGGCCCGCCGGCGCGCAGCGCCTTGCGGTACGACTCGACGGCCTCGGCGGTGTCGTTGCCGGTGTTGCCGCTGAGCGTGTC
>JBAUGM010000109.1:0-3106 GCA_049679725.1 Tepidisphaeraceae bacterium | reverse complement strand
GTTTTGCATTGCGCGCGAATCGGTTGCACCCGGTCGCACCCGGTCGCATGGCGTCGCACCCCGTTGCACGGACTTCGAGTTGTCAGAGAGCGTTCGCTTCGCGCCCCCCACGCCGGTGTCTGAGCCGGTAGGCGAAGACCCGGATCGTTCCCCGGCGCGACAGATCCGGGTCTTCGCTAAAGCTCAGACACCGGCGTGATCGGTCGATCGTGTGCAAAACGAGCGCATCTCCTTCAGAGCGCGCCTATCGATTCACACCAGCGGCCTCGGTCTGAGCCAACGATCGAGCAGGGGGGTGAGCGGGCTGGCGAGGATCAGGGCGACGTAGGCGCCGAACGAGACCGACAGGTAGAGCTGCGCCACCGCTGCGAGGATGCCCAGCAGGATCGCGTAGGCCGCGCGGGCGCGGCGGTACATCGGTCGGACGCCCGGAGCCGTTGCGAAGAAGCAGGCGACGAACAAGAGGGGACCGGCCATCAGCTCGTAGTTCGCGAACGTGATCGCCCAGCTCCACCCCACGCCCGGCTGGCTCACGGCGAACCACCGCCAGCGCGGGACGTTCTCGGTGATCACGACGGGGATCGGCAACACGAGGAACGTCGCGAACGCCGCCAGCACGATCAGCAGCGGGACGCGGTAGTCGATCATCCCGCGGTAGAGGAGGAACATTCCGCCCATGATGACGGCGACGGCGCTGCTCGCGCCGATCGGGCCGGGTTGTCCGCCAATGATGAGGTCTTCCAGCGGGGGCAACCGGTCGCGGATGACCTCGTCGAGCGTGAGCCACCCGCGGTTGAGCTGCGCGGTGCCGCGCGTGAAGTCGCGCAGCAGGTTGGCGGCGGTGCGGGTCTGGGTCGCGTCGACGCCGCGCACCTGCGGGGCGGAGATCCAGGCGTCGGTGATCGGCGCGAAGCCGCGCGTCTCGACGGTGGGGACGTCCATCACGTCGCCGGTCCCGATCCGGCTGCGCTGGAGCACGAAGCGCGGCGTGAGGTATCCGCTGAACAGGATCACGATCAACAGGAAGACGACCGCGACCGGGTGCAGGCGCGACGAGCCGGCGCGCGCGAAGAGCCAGAGCATCGCCGCCAGCGCCAACCCCGCGGCGGGGATGATCGGCCAGGGCGCGTCGACCCGCCCGGTGAGGAATCCGCTCGCCAGGTGGGCCGGCAGCGCCAGCGCGAGCAGGACGGCCATCCAGATGCCGTAGGTGAGTTTCAGCTCGCTCCCGCGCCGCCCGACGCGCCGCCAGAGGATCAGTGCGACCGTCGCGGACGCGACGACGCCGATCATCACGATCAGCGCCCGCCACCCGTAAAACGCGATGCCGGCGGTGATGGGGAAGATGGCGGCGCGGAGGTGGGTCGCGAAGAACTGCCGCACATCCACGCCGCTGTGCAGCGGGTGCGGCAGCCCGTCCCGCGCGCTAAAGCGCGGTGGCGGGGGGGAGGTTGGCGGTTCTTCGAGCTGAACGGTCACGAGTATCGAACCTCATTCGCGAGTCATGCCTGCGCTTGCGAGAAGCATCCTCCCTCTCCCACGTACTCGGGGGAGAGGGCGGGGGAGAGGGGCAAGGTGCGCTCGACGTCGAGCAGCAGGCGATTCGCAGACCGACGTCTGTTCTCTCGAATCGACGGTCCACCGTCGTTTCACATCGCTCGCCCCTCTCCCCTGCCCTCTCCCCGGAGTACCGGTGAGAGGGAGGTGCGTGCTCGCGTTATCCTAACCTGCGACCGTCACACGCGCTTTCGTGCTCGCATCTGCCGAATCGCGCCGAGCAGCGGCAGGCGCGAGGGGCAGACGTACGAGCAGACGCCGCACTCGATGCACGATTCGATCCCGTATCGCTCCGCCAGCGCCGGGTCGTCGCGCTGCGTCGCCTCGAGCAGCCCGGCGGGGTGGATGCGCGTCGGGCAGGCGGCGGTGCACCAGCCGCAGCGGATGCAGGGATCGGGATCGTTCGACAAGGTGGCGTAGCCCGCGTGCACGACGAGCTCCCCGCCGCTGACGACGGCGCCGCGGTTGGTCGTCAGGTCGCGCAGCGCATCCCCGATGCGCGGCAGCGCATCCTCATCGACGTCGAGGCGCTCCAGAACGTGCCATAGCGGCGTCCCGACCGGCGCGCTGACCAGGTGCGTTCGCCCGCGGCGGACATCCCGCACCGCCAGCGGGACGTCGAGCATGCCCACGCCCGATAGCGCGACGCGCCCGACCGCGATGGCGGCGGCGGCGTCGAGCAGGATGACGCCCTGCTCCGGCGGCAAGCGCCCGGGGCGCAGGCGGCGCTTGAACAGCGTGTAGAGCAGCAGCGTCGGGTCGGGCTGCGGGTAGCTGTTGGGCAGCGGGATGATGCCGATGTCGTCGCCGCCGATGAGACGCCCCAGCCGTGTCACGTCGGCCCTGGGCGCGTCCGCGTCCACCGCGATGCGCCGTCGCGACGCCTTCACCGTGCGCGCCAGCACGCGCACGCCAGCGATCAGCTCGAGCGGATACGCGCGGGCGAGGGCGAGGTTCAGTTCAACCGCGTCCTCCCCGTCGAGCACGTTGCAGACGACGGTGTCGACCGGCCGACGCAGGGCCTGATAGAGCTGGCCGAGCAGGTCCGGGCCGTTGTGCCGCTGTGCCCACACGCCGGCGTGGCGGAGGCGATCGATCCAGGTCGTGAGGTCGGTGGATTCGGGAGCCGGCGCGGGGGTCGTCGTCGATGACGACGATGATGACGATGATGGCGACGCAGACGACGACGCCGTCGCGCCATCGGCATCGACGAGGATCTCCACCGCGGCGGCGCGGTGACCGTTGAGCAGGTCGACGCGAACCGTTCCGACGATCTTGCCGCTCACGGGGCTGATCGCGACGTGCGCGGTCTCCGGCGCGGCGTCCGTGAGCGCATCCCCCGGCGCAACGCGCGTGCCGGACGGTTTCGCGGGCGCGGCTTCGCCCTCGCGCGTGGCAAGTGGGACGTACACGCGGGCGGGCGCGGGAATCGGCGGAAACAGCGTGGCGGGGTCGTTCGGTCGTCGCGTGGTTGAGTCGGAGGCGGGTTGCGTGTTGTTCACTCCTCTACTCCACAACACTGATCGGCCACCATTCGTTTCACCTGTAG
>JBAUGM010000108.1:0-6444 GCA_049679725.1 Tepidisphaeraceae bacterium | reverse complement strand
AGCCACGTGAAGATGAAGCTGGCAACTCGACGAGGACCAAGTCCTCCTCGAAGTCTTTCGCCTGCGCGATCACGTTCCCCTCCGCATCGAACGCGGCGCTGTTCCCGTCGAACACCAGCTCGTCGTTCCCGCCCACCTGGTTGACGCAGATGATCGGTTTGCGGAACTGCCTCGCCTGCCTGCCGAACAACTCGATGCGGAAATCCTGCTTGCCGACGACGAACGGGCTGGCGGATGCGTTCACCATGACCGCCGCCCCCGCGGCGTGCAGGTCGGCGATCGGGTTCTGGTGGTACAGCCGCCGCTCTTCCATCTTCTCGTCGTTCCAGAGGTCCTCGCAGATGGACAGCCCGACCGGCACGTCGCCGATGGTCACGATCTGGTTGCGCAGGTCCGGCGGTCCGGGCTCGAAGTAGCGGCCCTCGTCGAACACGTCGTACGTCGGCAGCAGCGTCTTGAAGTGCCGGCTCGCGACGTGGCCGTCGCGCAGCACGGCGACGGCGTTGTGCAGCGATCGGCCGACGGGGCTGGCGTTGCGCTCGGCGTAGCCGACGATCACGTCGATCTCCGACACCTGCAACGCGATGTGCTTCACGGCGCGCAGGTTGTCCTCGATGAACTGCGGCTTGAGCAGCAGGTCCTTCGGCGGATATCCGATGACGGACATCTCGGGGAAGACGACGAGCTTCGCGCCGCCGGCTTTGGCGCGGTTGACGAACTCGATGATCTTTCGCGCGTTGCCGGCGATGTCGCCGACGGTGGGGTTGATCTGGGCGAGGGCGATACGCATTTGAACGTATCTTAGGATGGATGCGCCGTTCTTGCCCGCCCCCGACGCGACACCCACGTCAACCCGAGGGAGCCTTGGCGACCGAGGGATCTCGCGTTCGAAGCATGCTAGCGATCCCGAGATTCCTCAGTCGCCAAGGCTCCTTCGGAATGACGTGTTCGCGAAGAAGAACGGAAACGATTTCCGCTAGACCCCATCCGCATTCTCCGGCGGTTGCGGCAGGGCCTGCACGGGCTTGGGCGCCACGCGCGGCACCGACTTCACCCCGGCCTTCGGCTGGCGGACGCGGGCGGCGACTTCGTCGACCCTGGGCAGGACCGTGAAGCCCTGGCGCGGCGCCGATTGGCCCTCGCCACGTCGTCCGCTGAACCGTTGCAGCACCCACGGGAAGTCCGCGTGGCGCCTGCGGTACTGAAGGCCCAGGTACCATCCGTACGCGTGCATCAGGTAGATCGCGACCAGCAGCAGCGGGTACTGCACCGCCCAGTGGAAGGCGATGTCAAACCACGACATCGCCCCGCCGCCCTGATCCATGAACAGCGATTGCAGCGCGATGTCGGCGCCCACCATCGACCCGATGTACAGCGGGAAGACAATCAACCATCCGCCGAGCATGAAGACGTACGCGACGCCGCACGAGCTGATCACGCCCCACACGCGGTCGGGGCGGAGGTTGAGGATCGAGCCGCTGGTTGTCGTCGTGAGCAGGATGGCGGGGAACGCGAGCGAGCCGATGATCGAGAGCGTCACGAGCAGCGCCAGGCGGATCTGCACCGGCACGCCGAGCAGCATGCACAGGAGGGCGATGCCGTACGCGAAGGCGAACGCGACCATCACGTTCACGAACGGGCCCCACATGTCGTCGTACCAGCTCACGTTTCGCAGCGGGCGCGGCAGCTCGTCGCGCGCGTCGGGGCCGGTCTCGTCGATCACGTTCGCGTAGTGCGCGATCAGCAGCAACAGGATCACCAACATCACCGGGATCATGATCATCCACAGCAGGATGGCGGCCGTGCCGAGCATCTGCAGGAAGACGTGCGTGAGGAACACGCAGAGCATCACGACGAGGTTGGGCAGCTTGAACAGCTCGACGAAGATGCGCCACCCGGAGTTGACGATGTTCACGTCGGCCGACGCGTACTTCAGCGGTTTGGCGCCGACGGCGATGGCGGGGACCGCGCCGTCGGCGGCGGTGCGCGCCTTCACGTCCATCGGACGGACGAGCTCACCGGTGATCGGGTCGTACTTCGGCGCGCCGGGACGGATTTCGTCCTTCAGCTCCAGCGGCACCTCATCGGCGCCGGCGTCCTGGATCTCGCGCAGGGTCGGGCGGAGGTCGATCTCCGCGCCGTAGTCGTCCACCCGCTGCCGCCGAAACGCGCGCTGAAGCTCGGCGAGCCGGTCGATCTCTTCCTGGTCGGTCGTGCGATCGACCCTGTACGTGCCGTCCTCGGCCAGGTAGGCAAGATCGCTGAGGGTGGGGATGTCGTTGAGTTTCCCGCACTTGGGGCACTGCACCAGACCGCCGGCCATGTTGTCGTCGGTCTCGAACGCGTGCTTGCAGGTGCAGTGGAAGCGGATCATGGGAAAGACGGCCTCGTCGGGAAGCCCGAGATTATACGCCGGGGAGGCGCGCAGGGTCGCTCCGCGTATTCACAGATGTCCCGAGAACGGGCTTGAGGGACAACGGGGAACGTTCGTTAGAATGCCTCGGATGCCCTCCACCGCGCTCCGTCACCTCACGCTGATCCTTCTCGCGGTCGTCCTCGGCGGTTGTGCGATGTCCGGGGAGAAGGAGATCCAGCTCGGGATGGAGAGCCATCCCAAGTTCGAGCAGGAATTCGGCGGTCGCTACCCCGACTCGCAGATCCAGGCGTACGTCAACGGCGTGGGCATGAACGTCGCCCGCTATGCGGGTCGGCCCAACCTCCCGTGGCAGTTCGCCGTGCTCAACTCCGAGCAGATCAACGCCTTCGCCGTGCCCGGCGGGTTCTGCTACATCACGCAGGGGCTGCTCTTTGAGATGAAGAACGAATCGATGCTCGCCGGCGTGCTCGGTCACGAGGCGGCGCACATCGCGCACCGCCACTCCGTCCAGCAGATCCAGCGCGCGCAGCAGGCGCAGGGGCTCTCGATGACCGTCGGGATCGTCGGCGGATTGTTCGGGTACGGATGGGCGGGAGACGTGACCAACGTCGTCGCCAGCCTCACCCTCCTGACCTACAGCCGCGGGCAGGAGAAGGAGGCGGACCTGAGCGGGCTGAAGTACATGGTTCAGGCATCGTACAACCCGCAGGGGATGGTGCAGACGATGACCGTCCTGCAACAGGCCAGCGGCGGCGGGAAGGGCGGCTCGCCGGAGTTTCTCTCGAGCCACCCGAACCCCGGCAACCGGCTCGAGTACCTCGCGGAGATCATCCAGAAGAAGTACGCGGCGTACGCGCAAACCGGAAAGGTCGGCGAAGAAGAGTTCCGCCAGAACGTGCTGGCGCGACGGGTGGCGAAGGTGGCGCAATTGCCGCCGCCGAGGGTGGAAGGATGGTGTAGCCTCTGCCGCCCGCCCGCGGGCGACACGTCCGGTCGCAAAATAGGGACAGTCACCTATTTCTTGCCGCGTAAATAGGTGACTGTCCCTATTTTGAGGCAACACCATGAACGCCACCCCCCCGCGTTCGATGGACAGCTCGCGCGCTGGTCGACAAGTCGAACGGTTCACCGACGTCCCGCGTCGCTCGCCCCTCTCCCCGGCGTACCGGGGAGAGGGAGTTGAGAAAACATCACTCCACGACCAGCTCGCTCGTCAGGCGGATCGGGTTGGAGACGTTCCACCGGTTCGGGCTCGTCGCCATCACCGTCTCGTGGATGCGCTGGAACTGCTCCGGCGCGGCGTCGCCCTTGATGCGGACGACGTAGTGCAGCCCGTCGGCGTAGCCGGGCTTCACCGCCGCGTCCAGGCCGAGGAAGCCGCGGAGGTCGAGTTTGCCCCCGGTTTCGATGACGAGGCTCTCGAGCTTGATGCCCGCCAGCGTCGCGCCGGCGACGTAGCCGACCATCATGCACGCGCTGAGCGAGGCCATGAGCAGCTCCTGCGGGTTGGGCGCTGCGTTGCTGCCGCACAACTCCTGCGGCTCGTCGGAGACGATGGCGAACGAGCGCGGGATCGTCCGCCCCGCCAGCTCGTAGCCGGCGACGCGCGACGTGCTGGTCGTTCCGCCGGTCCAGTGGGTCGTGACGGCGAACTTCACGCTCGCGTTGCGCGGGTTGTTGGCACAGCCCTGCGCGAGCTGCTCGAGCCTGGCGGCGTCCACGCCGTTGAAGACGCGGGAGGGGATCAGGTTTGCGGTGCTCATGGCTTTCCCTTCGTGGTTGAATGAGCGTTGCGTCCGATTCGACGGGGGAAACATAGCCGCGCGTTTGGCGGGTGGGGGTGGACTGCGGGTCAACTGAGGGGGTGGACTTGAAGTCAACCGTTCGCCACGGCGACAATATCGGGATCATGCCGACGCCTGCGCGAGCCAAGACCGCGGTGGAACTGCTCGGCGTGCCGCCCACGCCGAAGAAGGCGCGCGACCGGCTCATCGAGACGTCGATCGACCTGTTCTACACGCACGGGTTCAACGCCGTGGGGCTCGATCAGATCCTCGGCGTCGTGGGCGTGACGAAGACGACGTTCTACAAGTATTTCGAGAGCAAGGACGAGCTGATGGTGCAGGCCGTCCGCTACCGCGACGAGCTGGAGATGGCGGCGTTGCGGCGGTCCACGCGCGAGGCCGCGGGCGAGGACCCGCGGGCGCGGCTGCTCGCGTTGTTCGACGTGCTGGACCTGTGGTTCAATAAAGACGACTTTCGCGGCTGCATCTTCATCAACACCGCCGCCGAGTTCCCCAACCCGCACGACCCGGTCCACCAGGCGGCCGCCGCACACAAGAAGCGCTGTCGTGACCTCTGGCGCGACGACGCCAAGGCCGCGGGCGCGACGGACCCGGAAGCGTTCGCCGACCTCTACACGATCCTCGTCGAAGGCACGCTGATCCTCCGCCAGATCCACGGCCGCAACGACGCGGCGGCGATCGCCAAGCGCGCGGCGCATCGCTTGGTAGACGATCACATTCCGCTGAAGGGTTAGCCACGGTTATCGCCAGTAATCCGGCAAATCCCGCTTGGTCTGGCGGACAATCTCGATGATCGCCTGACGATCCTCGGCACGGAGGTGCGCGAACGGCTTGCTCGTGTCGGCGCCGCTCAGCACGTCCCACAGGCGCTGGTAGACGCGCGCTCGCGCGAGGTCCGGCAGGCCGTCGAAGGTGGGGGAGTAGATGAGGTAGCTCAGCGGGTAGCGCATGAGGCGGGTTTTGAAGTCGAGGTCGCGGAGCGATCGGCCTTTCGCGTCGCGCGGGCCGCGGGCGGGGAAGTCTTTGGCGAAGTTGGACGTGCCGACGATCGGCGATGTGAGCTTGGCCTCGCCGGAGAAGAGCAGGTATTCGACCAGCGGCTCGGCGGCGTTGCGAACGCGGCTCATCGTGCTATCGGCGTGCGTGCCGGGCGGGCGTGTCTCGCCGAGGGCGTCGTTGATGATTCTTTCATCGTGCAGCGCGCGGAGCGTCGCCTGGGCCGCGTAGGTGAGGCGGTTGTGCACTTCGACCTGGTGCTCCATGACCATCAGCGCGACAGGGTCGCTGTGCGGCGTGAGGTACTTGCTGGTGTCGAGAAAGTCCGAGAGGTCGGTGACGTTCACGCCGCGGCCAGGGATCGGCTCGGGGTCTTCCAGCCCCTTGCGCGGCTTGTAGTACGTGTTGGCCATCGTGCGCAGGTCGCCGGTGGAGCCGGTGAGGTACCAGCCGCCCCAGCGGTTGGCGAGGGGGCTGGCATGGTCGGACGCCTTGATCCCGCCGGCGAGGATCGCGTTGCCGCGGGCATCCGGGAAGACGGAGCGGAGCATGAGGCCGGGGATCTCCGTGGTCATCCCGTTGCCGTGACAGTTCAGGCAGTTGTCGATCTGGCGGACGATGGGGGGTGAGGGGCGTGGGGAGGCGGGGTGGGTGGTCGGCGCTTGGGCGTGGACGGGGTCGCTGAAGCGACCCCGTCGCCGGGCGTTTGCGTCGGGCGGGTCGTTGTCGGGCGGGTCGTTGTCGATCGTGTAGAAGACGGCGCCGAGCGTCGGGTCGGCGGCGGCGAGCTCGATCATCCCGCCGTCCTGGACGTAGCCGACGTAGGCGTCGTCGTTGAAGTAGATGGCGCGCGGCTTGGTCGCGGAGATCTTCTGCCGCTGGAGGCTCGTGCGGGAGAAGACCAACCCCTGCGACGACGCGGGGATGTCCAACTCGCGCAGCACGGCGGGGAGGTAGCCCAGGCCGGGCGTGAACTCCAGCGCCGCTTCGCCGCGCTCGATGCGTTTGATCAACTGGGCGACGGGGTCGTTGGGCGTGGCGGTGCTGTAGTGGATGGGGGCGCGCTCGTAGTCCTCATCCTGCGCGAGGGCGCGCGACGCAAAACACGTCATCCAAGCCAGCGAGAAGATGAGGCAACAACGGTTCATCCGCGGCAGAAGCATATGCACCCTACAGCCCGCCCGGCCAGCGAAGTAGCACCCCGCCCCCGGAAGACAGGGCAATCGCATGTCCGCTCTTCTGTAGGGGCGAACCTTGTGTTCGCCC
>JBAUGM010000107.1:0-4447 GCA_049679725.1 Tepidisphaeraceae bacterium | reverse complement strand
CTGCACGCCGAGCATGAGCACGCCGCGCGGCGGGGCGATGCCGAACGCCCGCGCGTCGTCGCTCAAGGCTTCGCGGCGCTGCTCGAGCCAGAACTTCAGCCGCCGCAGCCCGCCGATCTCGTCGATGCTGGTCGGCGATTCGATGAACTCGAGCAGCCCGGCGCCCTGCAGGTGCCGGCGCTTCTGCGCGAGGACGGTGTTGACGTCGGACACATCGAACCGCCGATCGTCGCACACCGCATCGAGCACGACCTGCCGCGCCTGCCGGGCGGTGAGACCGCGAAGGTTGCGGACGATCGTCTGCAAGTCGCGCTTGCTGAGGTCCACGCTGATGCGACAGACCTCGTTGCGCTTCTTCAGCGTATCGCGGACGATTCTTTCCAGCGCCGGCTCGTCGGGCAGCGTCATCTCGAACGCCGTCGCGACGGCGCGCAGCGCGGGCGGGGTGTTCGACGAGTGATCGATCAGGAGCACGTGCCCGCCGTTCTTGCCGACGGCGGCGATGGCGTCGCGGAAGCAGCGCATCGTGCGCTCGTCCTTGAGGTGCTCGGCCAGGTCGAGCATGACGACGGTCAGCTTCCGCCGCATCTCCGCGAGGTGCGTCAGCGCGGCCGCGGGGTGCTCGGTGTCGGTGATGGTCGGGCCGTCGACGATCAGCCCGTCGCGCAGTCCCTGGGAGACGGACCAGATGAGCAGGTCGAGCCCGACCTCGTTCGCCGCATCGCGCACGAGCGCGAGGGCCTCACCCTCTTCGAAGGTGGTGATGCCCACGCAAGGGTGCTCGGCGCGGAGGATCTGCTCGAGCCGCTGCTGATCGGTCATGGACGTGATTCTATCGCGCGGATACGCGATCGCGTTCGAAACTTGCCAGCGGCGCCTCCCTCTCCCACGTACTCGGGGGAGAGGGCAGGGGAGAGGGGCGAGAAGCGTGTGACATCGACCACCGTTCGATTCGCAGCTCGGCGCGGATCGTGAATCCGACCGGTTCTCGGTGCGCCGCGCCGTTCGCCCCTCTCCCCTGCCCTCTCCCCGGCGTACCGGGGAGAGGGAGTACGTTTATCCAGATCGTCTCGCGAAATTTATAGGACGCGGGTTAAGCTTTCGCGCACGCTCTTGCCGATGAACCCACTTGGGGCCGCGAAGGAGTGCACCGCCGATGTCCGTCACCGTCGATCACCGGCCGCTGGCCGCGGAAAACCTGGGGCTCAAGACGGTCGGGCAGGTGCTGGCGCACCTGCAGAAGGACAACACCCGCCTCGTCGTTCACGTCCTGATCGACGGCGAAGAGCCGGACCTCATGCACCTGGGCAAGGTGAAGCAGGCCCCCGTCAGCGGCCACACCGTCTTCATCGAGACGGCCGACCCGCGCCAGATGGCGGTCGACGTGCTCGACGAAGTCGCCTCTCAGCTCGACGAGGCCGACCGCCTCAAAACCGAGGCCGCAGAGCTGCTCCAGAAGAACCAGAACGGTCCCGCCATGGAAAGGCTCAGCGGCTGCTTCACGACGTGGCAGCACGCGCAGGAATCGGTGCTGAAGACGGCCCAGCTCCTCCGTATCGACCTGTCCCAGGTGCGCGCGGGCGCCGTGACGATGTCAGAGCTGTTCACCGAATTCTCCCGCCAACTGAAAGCGATCCGCGTGTCGCTGGAGAACCGCGACTTCGTCACGCTCAGCGACCTGTTGCTCTACGAGACGACACAGACGAGCGCGCAGTGGCGCAGCGCCATCGTCGCGATGAAGGCGACGATCCAGCCGAAGTAGACTCACCCATTCCGATCCGTCGACAGCCGCGACCGACGTCATCCTGAGGCGAGTTTTACGAGCCGAAGGATCTCGGGCTCGCGCGCCTCTCTCGAACCCGAGATCCCTCGGTCGCTTAAGCTCCCTCGGGATGACGTGCTTCCGCCTGTCATCTAATATGTCTGCGATGTCCATCGACGATCTCCAAGCCAAGTGTGAAGCGGGTCAAGACCTCCTGATGCAGATGAAGTATCTGGAGGCGGAGGCCGTGTTGTCCGAAGCGGAGCACGCGGCGTGGTCAAACCGCGACTTCGACACGCTGGCGCGCCTCTCCATGCCCCTGCAGGAGGCCCGGCGACAGCGCCGACAGCGCTGCGGCGAAGGGATCATCGCGCTCGATCTGATCGCGTCCGGCTCCGAGGACACCGTCGACGGACGGCGCGTCGTTGAGAACTACCCGCACGGCCAACTGCTCGTCGCGGGATGGGGGACGATCCAGCCCGCGCAGGACGTTCGACGACTCCAGGCCGAGCACGGGTTGTACGTCGAGACGTTCCTCGGCGCCGTTTACCCCGTCGGCCAGGGTCGCGTGATCGTGATCGCGCCGCTGGACGACATCGCCCTGCCCGACCTTCGGCCGGACACGCTCGATCGCCTCATCGCCCGCTTGCCGCCGCACTGCATCGTGCTGGGGGAGAACGAGCTGCCGAAGGGGACGCGCAAGGGGACGTGGCAGACGTATGCGGAAGTGATGGGGATGTGGGAACGGCTGCACGGACCGTTTCTCGCCGCCGCCGATGCGGAGCGCGATCCGATTCGGCGGATCGAGGCGTACCGCAAGGTCATCCGCGTGGATTACGCGTGTGAGCTGGCACACCAGAAGCTGTCGCAGGTGGCGCACGACCTGGCGCGGGAGCAACGCCGAAACCGCCGACCATCGAGCACGCCGCAGGAGAGCTAATCACGGGAGTAACACGTCATCCTGAGGCGAGTCTTGCGAGCCGAAGGATCTCGGGCGCGAGAACGCTGCTCGATTCCGAGATCCCTCAGGTCGCCTGGCTCCCATCGGGATGACGTGGTGCGGCAGCGGCGCGACCCAAGTGGTCACCTGATCGTCAACTCGCGCGTGAAGTAATCCTGCTTCATCGCCTGCTTCGCCAGCGCGAGCGTTTCCTCGGCCACCGCGTTCGCCCGCTTCGTGCCAACGCGCAGCACGTCCAGCACGTCGTCCGGCCGCGCTTCGTACTGCTTCCGCCGCGCGCGGATCGGCTCGAGGAGCGTGTTCAGCACGTCCACGAGCTTCTTCTTGATCACCACATCCCCCACCTTGCCGTTGCGATACGCCTCCTGCTGCTCCTTCACCCACGCCGCATCCGGGTTGAACGTCTCGTGGAAGGCCCACAGCGGGTTCTTCGCCGGATCGGTTTCGCCCGGATCGGTCACACGGAGGCGCTTGGGATCCGTGTACATCCCCATCACCTTCTTCTGCACCGTGTCGGCGTCATCCGAAAGGAAGATCGCGTTATTGAGCGACTTGCTCATCTTCAGCAGCTCGCCGGTCTTGTCGGATGGCGCGCCTGTGCCGACGAGTCGCTTCACCCGGCCGAGCTTCGGCTCGATGATCGGAAACAGCCCGCCCGCCTTCACGTAGTCCACGTCGTCCGTGTGCGGGTCGACGTTGCAGTACATCTGGTTGAAGCGACGGGCCACTTCTCGCGTCAGTTCCAGGTGCGGAAGCTGATCTTCCCCGACGGGCACGAGCTGCGGGCGGAACGCGAGGATGTCGGCGCACTGCCCCACCGCGTAGAGCAGGAAGCCGAACGGATAGTTCTCGCCCAATCCCTTGTCGCGGATCTCGTCCTTCAGCGTCGGATTGCGCATCAGCCGGTTGTACGGGATGAGCATGGCGAAAAAGAACGTCAGCTCGTCGATGGCAGGCACTTCGGACTGCACGAACATCGTGCTTTTCTGTGGATCGATCCCGGCCGCAAGGTAGTCGGTGGCGATCTCGATCACGCTTTCGCGGATCTCCGCCGGCTTGTCGGCCCGGGTCGTGAAGGCGTGCTTGTTGGCGATGATGAAGTAGCAGTCGTACTGATCCTGCAGCGCGATCCGGTTCTCCACACTGCCGACGTAGTGGCCGAGGTGGAGTTTCCCGGTGGGCGTGTCGCCGGTAAGGATGCGCGGCTTGATCAATGGCGATGGCGACGAACTCATGGCAGGGTTTATAGCGAGGAACAGGCCCGAAGGCACGGAACCCCCTTCCGGCTCACGTCGTCGCCGCGATCTATTCGTCGCCGCGCCGCACGCGGACCGTGCGGATCAGCACGTCGTCTCCCGCGTGGACGATACGGAAATCGGCGTGCAGGTTCTGGGCGCCGCTGAAACGGGCGTCGGTCATCCGAAGCCGCGCGGTCTGCAACCGGCCGGTGTCGGCGCGGTGAATGACGTCGGCGTGCACCTTGTACGCACCGCTGAACGCCGCGGCCGGATCGGTGGAGTCGTATTCGATCCGGACGTCGCCCGCGCCCCGATCGACGTACTCGATCTCGATCTCCGTCACGCCGCCGGCCCACGGGCGAAGCTTTTCATCGACGGCGAAATAGAGGTAGCGGTATTGGATCACGCGCCAGCAGCGCGTCGCGTCGTTCTGTTCGATGGTGAGCATCGCCTCGCTGCCGTCGCCGCCCGCGATCGCGCCCAGGC
>JBAUGM010000106.1:0-14331 GCA_049679725.1 Tepidisphaeraceae bacterium | reverse complement strand
CCGATCGCACCAAGGGGCGCGCTTCAATCGGGTGCGCGCCTATCGACACAGGCGAACCGTGCGCGTTTATCGTGACAATCGCGCACGACGATTCCGCGAGCGCGCGAAAAGCCCCGAAAAACCGCGCGAAAAAATCTTCGGAAATCCGATTTTGCCGTAAGTCCTTTTGCGCGTTTGTCACGACATTCGCGCACGGGCGCTTGCCTGGATCGCCGCTGCCTCACACGCAGCGGATGGCGATCAGCGTCTGGTCGTCGGCCAGCGGGGCGTTCTCGGAGAAGGCGGCGACGGCGGCGCGGATGCGGGCGATGCACTGCTCGGTGCTGTCGCTCGTGCCGCAGTCGCAGAGCAGCGGATCGAGCCGGTCGACGCCGAACAGCTCGCGCGAGGCGCCGGCGCTGCGCCGCGGGGTCATCGCCTCGGTGATGCCGTCGGTGTAGAGCAGGAGCAGGTCGCTGCGCTCGAGCGTGATCGTCGTCTGGGCGTAGGGCTGTTCGTGTTCGTCGACGATGCCCAGCGGGAGGCCACCGACGTGATCGAGGGGGAGCACGCGCCCGCCGCGGACGAGGCGCGGCGGGTTGTGGCCGGCGCGGGAATATGTCAGCGTGCGACGCGCCGGGTCGAGCACCGCGTAGAACGCGGTGATGAACGTCCCGTTGCGCGTGTAGGAGCGCGCCAGCTGGGCGTTGAGGTGCTCGAGCATCCGCGCGGGCGGCGTGTGCGTGCCGGGCTGGGCGTGGGCGATCGCGTGGGTGATCGCCATGAGCACGGCAGCGGGCGTGCCGTGGCCGGAGACGTCGGCGATGAACAGCCCCCAACTGCCCCCGACTTCGCCGTTCTGGTCGAGCGGGAAAAAGTCGTAGTAATCCCCGCCCGCCCGCGCGCTGGTCGCGTAGTGAGCAGCCATCTCGAACCCCGCGATCGCCGGCAGCGACTGCGGCAGCAGCGAGCGCTGGATCTCGCCCACCGTGCGCAGCTCCCGGTCCAGCGCCCCCAGCGCGTCGGCGAGTTGGTTGCGCAGCACGAGGTTCTGCGTCCCGCGCCCGAACAGCCCGGCCTGCCAGTGCAGCATCGGGATGAGCGAGTGATCCAGCTCGACGCCCGGCGGGAACAGCGCGATCAGCACGTTGAGCCCCTCGCCGCCGTCGTACTGCGGCAACGCGACGAGCGATTGAAATCCATCGAGATAGAAGTGCGCGGGATCGTCCGGCGCCAGGCGTGCCGGCAGGTCCTCGATGACCACGGGCGCGTTCGCGTAGGCGATCTCCCCCGCGAGCCCGCCGGATAATTTCGGCAGCCGGTCGCGCTGCGTCCACGGGTTGAAGTCTTCCTTGAACCGCGACGATCGCGTGACCAGGTAGTACGGCGGCTCGACGCCCCGCCGCGAGACCGCCATGTGATGACGGTTGGGCAACAGCTCGGAGATCCCCGTCCAGTAGATCGTGACGAGCTCCTCCGGGTCGGTCACACCGGAGATGCCCTTCATCGTGCGGTCGATGATGGCGAGCTCTTCGTGCCAGGGGCGTCGGCCGATCTTCATGGGCGCCATCCTAGGCAGTTGACGCTTTTCGTGGCATGGGTTTTCAACCTATGCGCTGGGCGCGACGAATGCACGGGTTGAAAACCCGTGCCACGCGGGCAACACCAGCGGTGCGTCATCGCGACGATATGCTACGCGTCGGCGGTCACCCGCGCGATGGCGAACCCATCGTACCCTTTGCTCCCCACCGTCTGCAGCGCCGTCGCGCTGACGCGCTTCTCTGCGGCGAGCATCTGCATGAACCGGCGGACGCCCTGCACGCTGGCGTCCGTGCTGGCGGCGTCGATCACCTTCCCCTCGCGCACGACGTTGTCCACCACGATCACGCTGCCGGCGCGTGAGAGCTGGCCCGCGAGCCTCCGATGCGAGCCTCGGCAGCGTGTCGATCGCGCGGCCTTCGATCAGCTCGACGACGTCCGAGAGGCCGGCGCGGGTGATGCTGGCGCGGGCGACGGTTGCGTGCTTCGGGTCCGCTTCGAGCGTGATCAGGCGACCCTCGGTGGGCAGCGCGCGGGCGAGCCAGATGGTGCTGTAGCCGCCGAGCGCGCCGATCTCGAGGATGTTGCGCGCGCCCAGCATCCGCGCGAGCAGGTGAAGGAGCTTGCCCAGGTTGGGCGCCACGTTGATCGGCGGCAGCCCCGCGTCCCGGCTGGCGCGCAATGCCTCATCCAGCGCGAAGTCGGGCGGCACGAGCAGGTCCGTCAGGTAGCGATCGACCGCGGTCCACTGGTCTTTGATCATAGACTGCCCATTATGATGCGCGAGGATAAGCCGCCAAGCACGCGAAGAACTTCGGGCGGCCTTTGGCCGCAACCAAAGCGAGTTTATCGCTTTGGCTGCCTCCGGCATGAGAACGGGATACCGCACAAAAAGAGCCGGGCAGCTTACGCCGCCCGCTCGGGTCGCACTCCTGCGTTGCCCTATCCTCCCGCCGGCGAATGACGAGGCTTGCGATCTTTCGGCCCGATGCCGGAGGCAGTCAGAGCGATAAACTCATCTCTGTTTCCAGTGCGGAAAATCCTGCCGAAACGCACTGAAGTTGACGGTTCGCATGGCCAAGGAATTCATCCCGCTTTCTTGGCGTTCCTGGCGTCCTTGGCGGCTTTTTATCCGCGAGGAACCACCCCTACAAAAGCACCGCCTGCGGCACTACAATGCCGGACTTGCTTTGACTTGCAGAGGAGCTGTCGCATGCGTCACGTGATTTCGGCGTTGGTGATGAACGAGCCGGGCGTCCTGGCGAACGTGGCCGGGATGTTCGCCGCCCGCGGGTTCAACATCGACTCGCTGGTCGTCGGGCGGACGGAAAACCCCGAGCTGTCGCGGATGACGATCGTCGTCACCGCCGATGACAACACGCTGGAACAGGTGCGCAAGCAGCTCGCCAAGCTCGTGCCCGTGGTGAAGGTGCGCGACTTCGCCGGGGCCGCGTACATCGAGCGCGACCTGGCGCTGGTGACGGTGGGCGCGGGCCCGGAGCACCGCAGCGAGGTGATCGAGATCGTCAACCTCTTCCGCGGCAAGGTCGTGGACGTCGGCAAGGCGAGCTTGATGATCGAGCTGGCGGGGACGGAGGAGAAGATCGAGGCGTTCATCGAGCTGATGAAGCCGTACACGATCAAGGAGCTGGCGCGCACCGGGGTGATCGCGATGGCCCGCGGCACGCAGAGCGGCAAGGAAGAGGCGCCGGCCGAGTCGAAGCAGCGCAAGCGCAGCCTCGACGCCCCCGCCGCCGCGGCGCTGCCGCCTTCGTAGGCGCAGGCGCTGGTGAGAATACGCGGCAGCGGAAGCGCGAGGCACGTCATCCCGAGGGAGCTTTGCGACCGAGGGATCTCGGGCTCGGGAGCGATTCTCGGACCCGAGATCCCTCAGGTCGCTTGGGCTCCCATCGGGATGACGCGCGATCGCCGACCTTCCGCCTTCAAGGTGCAGTAGCGTGGGCGTCCCGCCTATGGCGTGTGTATCCGCACGCTCGCGGCGCAGCTGCGACTGGCAATCGCGGCGCGACCCCCTCGCTTAGGAAGATGAAGAGCCGCTCCACGGTATTGAGATCGGGCTGCGCCCGAGTGCGTGAGTACACGCCCATGGGCGAGACTCCCATGCTACGCTACGTGCAGAATCGCTCGACCACCGCGTACAGCGTCGCCGCGCCCCACTTGAGCGACTCGACACCGATGCGTTCGTCGTGGCCGTGGATGCGGGCGCTTTCGTCGGGGCCGGTGAGCAGCTCGGGGGCGAAGCCGTAGACCGTCGTGCCGAGGCGGGCGACGTGTTTCGCGTCAGTGGCGCCGGCGAGCATCTTGGGGACGACGGCGCAGCCGGGAGAGCGCTCGCGGAGGACCTGTTCGATCGTGTCCCAGAGCGGGCCGGACGGGTCGGCTTCGAGCGGGCCGAAGGAGAGCTCGGGGGTGAGGAACTCGATCTCGGCATCGTCGCCGAAGAGGTCGCGCAGCTCGCGCGTGAAGGATGCGCGCGTCTGGCCGGGGAGGATTCGGCCGTCGAGCTGCGCGTCGGCGATCGACGGGATGACGTTGATCTGCGACCCGGCGTGCAGGATCGTCGGCGAGACGGTGTTGCGCAGGACCGCGTGGATGTAGCGCTTGACGCTCGATTCGATCTCCAACGACGAGATTGCCTCCGCGCACCGGGCGGGGTCGAGGATCGCGCGAATCTGGCCGCGCATCGGCTCGGATTGCGCGGCGGCGAGGCCTTCGATGTAGGCGCGGCTTGTGGCGGTGAGGTGCGCGGGGAGATGGCGGCCGCGCAAGCGCGCGAGCATGTCGGCCAGCTTCAGCACGGCGTTGTCGTCGCGCGGGATCGATCCGTGCCCCGGCGCGCCGCGGGCGCGCAGGCGGAAGCGCTGGATGCCCTTCTCGGCCGTCTGCACGTGGTAGTAGAGCCGGCCGTTGATCTCGCGCGCATTGCCGCCGCCCTCGTTGAGCGCGTACTCGGCGCGGATCAGGTCGGGGTGGTGATCCACGACCCAGCCCGCGCCCTGGCGCCCGCCGACTTCCTCGTCCGCGGCGGCGAGGAAGATCACGTCGCGCCGCAGCCGCACGCCGCGCCGCTTGAGCTGCAGCATCGTCGCCAGCTCCATCGCGACCATGTTCTTCATGTCCAGCGCGCCGCGACCGTAGATGAAGCCGTCCACGATCGCGCCGCCAAACGGGTCCTGCGTCCACCTGTCCGGCTCGACGGCGACGACGTCGGTGTGCGACATGAGCAGCAGCGGCGGCGCGGAGCCATCGCCGCGGAGACAGGCGACGAGTGATGCACGATCGGGCGAGGGACCGACGATCGTGCTGTCGATGCCATCGCGGGCGAGCGCATCGCGCAAGTAATCGGCGGCGACATTCTCATTGCCGGGCGGGTTGCGCGTGTCGAGGCGGAGGAGGGCGCGAAGGTGCTCGACCACTTCGTCGCCCGCAGATGCATCGCTATCCCGCTGGTTTGTCATCCTGAGGTACTCCGAAGGATCTGGCTGTGAACGAGAGGCCCGTCATCCACGGCCAGATCCTTCGGAGTACCTCAGGATGACAGCACAAGAGAGCGCGCGGGGAGCACTCGGACGATGGCATACTACGGCTCCAGCGCCGTTACGCGCACGTTCCAGACGCGGAACACCGCGTCGGCGCCGATGGCGCGGAAGCCGAACTTGCCTCCGGCGGGGATCGGGCCCGGGAGCGTTTTCGGGTCGGTGAAGGCCGCGCCGCGCTGGCCGTCCACTTCGACGATGCATTGCGGGCCGCGTTTGGTGATCTTCACGTGATAAGTCCTGCCGGCCTCCTGGCAGAGGTCCTGGCCGGAGACCATGAGGTTCAGGCCGGGGTTGCGCCGCCAGTTCGAGACGCCGGTGTGCGTGCCGTCGTCTGCGTAACGGCAGATCGAAGCGTGATACGAGCGCGTGCCGTTGTAGTAATCCTCGAACACGCCCGTGCGCGGCGGCACGCCGGTGATGGCGTCCTCGCCGTTGACGCCCGTCATCGCGACGAACGTGATGAACAGGCCGTTGTGCTTCTCGCAGAGGAAGTCGTACTCGATGGCGATGTTGTCGGGGAAGTCCTGCTTGCAGAACGCCATGACGCCGTGGAAGCCCATCTTCGACTTGCAGTCGAGCCGCAGCTCGCCAGCGGGGGTGATCGAGGCGCCTTCGGTGAGGCCTTCGAGGCGCCAGCGGTCGAGGTTGGCGAAGTTCTCTTCGAGGAGCAGGGGTTTCTCCCGCGCTGCAGATGACGCGCATCCGGCCATCGAGACGAGCCCGGCCAACGACGCGGTGACGAGCATCAAGGTGTTCATAAGGTGCGAGCCTACGCGACGCGACGAGCAGCCTATCCGACCCGCCGGCGCCGCGCCAATGTCGCGAGCGGCGCGGCGAACACCAGCAGCGCGGCGCTCGGCTCGGGGATGCCAGAGGCGGGCGGGGTCGGCGGCGACGCGTTTCCGCCCTGCGACTGAAGCCGCGCCATGTTCACCGCGTCGGCGGGCGAGACGCGGACGCCTTCGCCCGGGAGCGACGACAGGTTCGACGACTTGATCGTGATCCAGCCGCTGCCGCTCGTCTTGTTGGGGAGCGTGAACTGGCCGACGTACGTCGTGCCGGCCTGGAGGATGATGTCGTCCCCGAGCGCGGCGGCATTGAGCGCCGTCTGGAACTGGGCGGCGGTCGTCGGCGTGTGGACGGCCAGGAAGGTGCGCGATTCGAGCGTCTCAAAGCCGACCCAGACGGGTACGCAGCCGATAGTCCGACCAGGATCGACAACCGGATGCTTCATCACGAATGCCCTGTTGGTGAAGACTGGCGCCCCGCGTTGACGTTCGAGCGCTTAATTACACGTTCGTATACTAATCAGCCTCGGAAGCCCGCATGACGATCCAGGGGAAGGCTCCATAATGCCCCCACGCAGGCCGGCATTCGGCTGGCGTGCGTTGTAGCAGACGATTATTATAATGCAATCGAATAATTGATCGTCAAGCGTTCGCCCCGGTTCTTCAAGGCGGTTTATGCGCGATATCCCGTACTGGCATCAGCTTGAAACGACGGATGAACAGTTCCTCGACCACCTGCGCCTCCCCGGCCCCGCCCCCGCCGGGCAGCGGCTTGCGCGGGCGAGGCAGGCCGGCGACCTCGGCTTGGCGCGGCAGCTCGTCGCCGCGCACTTCCGCAGGCGCAGGTCGCCCGCCTGGTCGTTCTATTCGCACGGCTCCCCGTGGCACCAGACGGACGCCGCCGGCTCGGTCCTCGAGAAGGCGGACAACCTGCTGACGCACCGATTCCGCAACGCCTGGCCGCCGCACCAGTGGATGGACCTGGGCGACGGCAGCGCCGATCCGCTGTGGTGCAAGGGGCTGGAGCAGGCGCGCACGTCCGTCTCGCGCGGGACATGGGTATCGGAGCTGTCCACCGCCTTCGCCCTCACGGGCGACGCGAAGTACGCGGCCAAGGCGATGCAGCTCATGCGTTCGTTCGTCACCGCCCATCCGTTCATCCTCGACCCACGCTTCGTGGAAGACCACGACACCTACTTCGGCGGCGATGCGGACTCGACGCAGCTCACGTCACACCGGTTGTTCCGCTGGACCGACTTCCTGCACAGCGGCGCGGTCCACACGCCCGGCGCCGGCTCCGACGACGATGTCTTCTGGCTCATCAAGCAGATCTGGTTCTACGCGATGCAGTTCGCCCGGCTGCTCGGCGACGACCTCCGCCGCGACAACCATCACCTCCTCGACCACGGCCACCTGCCGTTCGTGATCGGGCTCGCGTTCCCGGAGTTCTCGATCAGCGATGAGTTCGTGCGCGAGGGGTCGCGCGTCATCCGCCACCACTTCGGGCACAACCTGCTCAAGGACGGCGCGTACGCGGAGCACAGCACGAACTATCAGTACCACGTGCTCTTCCACTTCACGCACCCGCACGGCGTGGCGAAGGCCAACGGGTGCAAGCTGTTTACCGATGCTCAGGTCAAGCTGATGCGCAAGTGGGTGGAGTTCAGCGCCCGCTGCGGGAAACCCAACGGCGTGCTGCCGGGCATCGGCGACGAGCCGGGTCGGCCGCTGCACCACCTGTTCGGATCGCTGGCGACGCCGGTGATGGACAAACACCTCGCCGCGATGGCGCGGGGGCTCGGCTGCGTGCCCGGATCACACCAGATCGCCAGCGCCGCGGACGTCTCGCGCGCGATGAAGAAGTGGAAGCTCGGCGAGCGCCTGACCTTCGGCTTGAGCGAGTACTACACGGCCCCGCCTCGCCGGCCCGACCCGCGCCAACTGCCCACGCCCGCGACCTGCCAGTATCCAATCGGCGGTTACACGTTCTTCCGCAGCGCCTGGAGCCCCGATGCCGACTACTTGGCCGTCTCCCACTTTCGTGGCGACTACGGCGGCCACTGCCACTGGGACCCGATGGCCTTCACGCTCCACACGCAGGGCAAAACGCTCATCGGCGACCCCGCGGCGTGGCTCTATGTCGACCGCCGCTTCCACGGCCACGGCGGACTTCGGCGAGCTCAGTCGAGCCGCGATCAGTGCAAGGACCGCGCCGAGCTCGCGCTCCCCTACCGCGGCTACTCCTACTCCGTGAACGCGCACAACTGCCTGGTCATGAACGACGACACGCTCAAGCCTCTGGAGGCGATGAACCACGGCACGTTCTGGGGCGGCTGGCCGCACCAGCATGGGCTGGGCGTCTTCGAGGCCGGGGGACCGATCGAAGTGGCGGAGGTGTGGAACGATGCCAACGCCCCGACGCGCCACCGGAGGTTCTTCGTGCACGTCGTCGGCATCGGCTTCATTCTCGTCGACCTGCTCAGCAAGCGCCCGAACCTCGCGCCGCACCAGTATGCGCAGTCCTTCCACTTCGAGGGCAACGTTCAGATCGCGCCGCACGCGCCGGAGAACGGCCACGCCCTGCGCGCGCTTGATGGAGACGCCGCCTGCCTCATCGTCCCCGGCGCCGACACGGAAAGCCGATGGCGCACGTTCCGTGACCCGTACCTCGACGACGTCTACGGCGTGCCGAACACCAACGGCGCGCCGTGGATCGCCGAGCTGACGCGTCGCGTGCGCGGACAAGCCGTGTTCACGCATTTCATCCTCACGCGAGACGCCGCGCGGAATGCTCATGCGCGCGCCCGCTACCTCGGCCCGAAACCCTCCGCCTGGCTCGCCTGGCAGCACGACGGGTTGAGCGCCAACGCGATCGAACTGGGAGAGCAGGGTTCGCTCCTCGTCGCCAGCGCGCCCTACCGCAGGAAACTCGAATCGCCAGAGCTGATGACGGACGCGGAGCTGGCGGTCGTGCACTTGGACGCGCGCGGGAAGGCAAAGAGCTGGATCATGCTTCGCGGCACGCGTCTCGCTTCTGGGCGGAAGAGACTGGCCACCGGCAAGAAGGTAGAGTTCCGCGCCAAGTCGTCCTGAAGCGTACATTCCGTGGCTTGGGCGTCTCGCCCGAGCTTACTGCGGAGCGGCTCCGCCGGAGTCCTCGGGCGAGACGCCCAAGCCACGCAAAATCACACGTACTTCAACCCCGTGTCGCACAGCAGCGTCGCAATCGTGGGGTTGTCACCAACGTCACCACCTTGTGCCAGCTTGATCGCCGCGCACGTGTTCGCCGCGGACGAGAGGCCGACGAACAGCCCCTCGAGCCGGCCGAGGTTGCGCTGGCACGCGACCGCCTCGTCATCCGAGACACTCAAGTACCCGTCGGCCGTAGAATCCTCCCACAGCGGCGGGACGTTCCCGTAGCCGGTCCCCTGGAGTACGTGCTGCGCGGACTCGATCGGATGACCGGCCAGCGGGCGGCTCCGCGCCGGCTCGACGGCGAACACGCGCACGCCGGCCGATCGGCTGCGGAGGTGCTTGCTCACGCCGACGAGCGATGCACCGGTGCCGACGGCGCACGCGAACACATCCACCGCGCCCCCCGTCTGCTCCCAGATCTCCTTTCCCGTCGTCGACTCGTGCGCGCGCACGCCGGACGCGTTGTGGAACTGATCGACGTAGAACGCCAACCGCTCCGCCGAGATGGCGCGGGCGCGCTGCACGGCGACGTCGAGATCGCGGCCCGTCACGCGCCCGGGTGATCCGTCGACCTGATCGACCAGCACCACCTCCGCCCCCAGCGCCGCCATCTGCTTCGCCCGCGCCGGGCTGTTCCCGCGCGACATGACGGCAACGAACGGATGTCGCATCGCGGCGCACACCACCGCCAGCCCGGCCCCCATGTTGCCGCTGGTCATCTCGACGACCGGCTGTCCCGGCGTGAGTCGTTGCGAGCGCTCGGCATCGCGCACGATCTGCAGCGCCGCCCGATCCTTCATGCTCCCGCCGGGGTTGAGAAACTCGCACTTGGCCAGGATCCGGCCGGGGCCGCGGTGGAGGCGCGACAGTTCGATCAGTGGTGTGGAGCCGATGAGATCGAGGACGGAACGAGTTGTCATCCTGAGGTACTCCAAATCGCCACAGTTGTCCTGATGTGTAGTTGCGACGCCTGCGTCGCGTCGACGCGCAGCGTCGAGATCTCGTAGGGGCGATGACGCACCCAGCGCGAGACAAGCCTCGCCCCTACGGGGCGATCGCGACGCAGGCGTCGCAACTACAGGGGAAGCCAAAGCCCGAGTCGCTCGATGACCAGCGCTCGCGCTCAGTCCGCCAGCTCCATCGCAAAACTCTTCACGATCGTGCCGGGCCCGCAGGTGATCGCATACGTCTCGCTGGCCGTTCTCGCGATGTGCTCATGTGTCTTCGCTTGCCCCGATTCGTTCCAGGCGTAGGTGATCCTCACCGGCTTGAACCCGCCGGCCGGCTCCGCGTAGTCGGCGTCGATGCGCAGGTCGAACACGAGCGTCGTGTCGCCCTGTTTCCCTGCGCCCCCACCCCGCGTCGTGCGCGATTGTCATGAGAATCGCGCATGACTTTCCCGAGCCGTTCTGAAGCGAGCATAGTTTCTACAAGCATTTATAATAAATCAAGGATCGTTTCCGAACGAAGGGTTATCTGATCTCAGAAAGTGAGCGTGCCGGCGTGACGAATCGCAGGGATCTGTTGAAGCGCGCGGGGCTGGCCTGGGCTACGTAGCAAGCTCAATCGCGGCGGTTCAATCTGTCTTCGGCGCGGTCCACGTGAAGGCGGCGTCGTGATCGGGGAACGGGTTCGCGTTCCAGTCGCGCTGTGACGGCTTGTTGAAAAAGACGACGTCCGCGAAATCAAGCAGCGTGTTGAAGTCGTCCGCGTTGTGCTCGTGAACCCCTTCGCGGAAGGCGATGGCGATGCGGTCGGGTTGGCCGAGGAAGGTGTAGACCTCGCGGGCGGCGCGGTGGGACTGGAGCGTGCCGGAGGGGTTGGCGGTGTAGTCGCCCAGCGCTTCGGTCGTCAGCAGGGCGCGCGGGGCGAGGAGCGCCTTGACGCTGTGTTGATCGAACGGCAGCTCCTGCTCGCGTCCAACGAACTCCTTCAATCGCGGCGTGAACCAGAACGGGAAGGCGGTGAGGATGCCGGCCAGGTCTTCGCTTCCCGGCCCCTGCACACGGTAGCAGCCGGCGCCACCGCAGCCGGAGTTGTTCGGCGCCGTCAGCGCGATGCGCTCGTCGGTCGCGCCGGCGAGGAGCACGCACTTGCCGCCGCGCGAGTGGCCGGTGATGGCGATCTTGTCCTTATCGACCTGCGGCAGCGTGACGAGGAAGTCGACGGCGCGGTGATACCCCCACGCCCACGCCGCCAGCGCGCCGAAGTCGCTATCGGGGTACATCGCATAGAGGCCGAAGTCGCGCTGCGGCGCCGTGCGCGCCAGGTCCTGGGCGAGCTCGAGCCGGTTGAACTCGGCCAGGATATAGCCGCGGCCCAGCATCTCCTGCGTGACGTCGTCCGGCGTCTTCCGCCAGCCCCAGTCGCCGCGGAGGATGACCGGGTGCGGCCCCTTGCCGGGCGGGAAGAGCAGGTCGACGGTCATCGACACCGCCGGCCGGCCGTCCCCGTTGTCGAACGTCAGCTTGTACTGGTGGTGCGGCGCCTTGAACGTCCGCAGCGTGTGGCTGATCAGCCGCACGATCGTCACGTTCGCCGGCGGGCGCGGAATCTGGCCGTACTCGTGGTGCAGCACGAGCTTCAGCAGCTCCGCGCGTCGCGCCGTCCAGTCCTGCGGCGTCTTCACGCGGCGGCCGTCGGTGAAGACGAACGGATCGGGCAGCTCGCCCGAAATCTTCGGCTTCGTCGTCGACCCGGCGGCGTGAGCGAGTGAGGTCATGAAGAATGTGCCGCAGATGACCCATAGGGCCAAGCGGAAACGGATCATGTGCGCCAGCATATCGCGGGAACCTTGACTCATCGATCGGCGAAGAGCGTGTAATGAGAAGACCCTACTCCGGGTGATCTCGAACGTTGAGGGTCGCTTGCACTTGAAATCACCCTCATCCTAACCTTCTCCCGGCGTACCGGGAGAAGGGATCGGAGCGCGCGAATCACGCCTGATGCGTATCAGAACGCGGCCGCCCGCTTTATCGCGGTAGGTCGGAGATCGTCACCGGGGGCTGGCGGAGGTCGATGGGCGGGTGAAGAACGCTGGTCGGCGCCTCCGCCTCGCTTCCGCCGTTGAGCTGCAGGGCAAGCAGCGCGATGATCCCGAGACGTGCAGAAGTACAGCATGGCGACCACCCCTCTCCCTGAATCCGGGGGCTCTTGGAAAGACGCCCTGCACGATGGAGATGAGCTCATTACTCGACGAGTTTATAAGAACTCGGCGCCCTGGTCTGTCAAGCAGAATTCCAAAATTGCCATCGGTTATGAGAAGGGGTCGGGGTGAACGATCAGCTGGATGCGGCAACGTGCGCACCGGATTGCTGCGAATCGTGCTTGATTATTCCTTGTTGTTATAGTAATCATGCTCGAGCATTTCGTGCGGTGCTGATGCGGAGTTCTTCATGCTGAGGTTGATCATGATCACCGGCCTGGTCGCCGTTTCGTCCGTGTCGGCCCCTGGCACAGCGGCGCGGGGGGGCGAAGAGGCGCCGGACGGGTGGCAGTTCGTCGCGATCCGACAGGAGGCCGCCCCGCGCCACGCCGTCCGACCCGACGGCGGCGCGTACGGCCTGGTCATCGAAGGAACCGGCGACCCGATCGTCGACGGGCGGTGGGTGAAGCAGCTTCCCATCCCGCAGGCGCCGTACGTCAACCTCACCGCCCGCTACCGCGCGGCGAACATCGAGATGACCGCCCGCAACGTGCTGGCCGCGCTCGTGCAGGTCGACGAGACCGGCAGGGAAGTTGCGATGGAGGTCGCCGACACCACCGGTCCCGCCGACGCGCAAGGCTGGCGGCGGGTGGACGAGCGGTTGAAGGTACACCCGAAGGCGAAGACCGCGCGGATCGAACTGCGGCTGCGCTGGTCGCCGCAGGGCAAGGTCGAATGGCGCGACGCGGAACTGAAGCCGTCCGATGCGCCCGCGCCGCGCAGGGTGAAAGTCGCCACCGTGCACCACCGCCCGCGCGGGCTCAAGTCGGCGCAGGAAAACCTCGAGCAGTTCGCGAAGTGGATCGACGACGCCGGGAAAAACAAGGCCGACATCGTCTGCCTGCCCGAAGCGATGACGCTCATCGGCCGCGGCGGCGACTACCTCGCGGCGACCGAGCCGATCCCCGGCCCCTCGACGGAATTCCTCGGGAAGGTGGCGGCGCGAAACAATGCCTACCTCGTCGCCGGGCTGCTCGAGCGCGACGGGAAGGGGGCGTACAACACGTCGGTCCTGATCGACCGCGACGGCAAACTCCTCGGCAAGTACCGCAAGGTCTGCCTCCCCACCTCCGAGTACAACGGCGGCCTCGCGCCGGGCGACGCGTACCCCGTCTTCGACACCGACTTCGGCCGCATCGGCATGATGATCTGCTGGGACGTCTCCTACCCCGAAGTCGCGCGCGAGCTCGCCGCCGCCGGCGCGGAAATGATCCTCATGCCCATCTGGGGCGGCAACGAGACGCTGTGCAGGGCCCGGGCGATCGAGAACCAGGTTCCGCTCGTCATCAGCAGCTACGACCTGCGGAGCGCCATCTACGACCAGGCCGGCGAGGCGAAGGCGCAGGCACAGGACGCGACGAGCTGCGTCGTCTACGCCGATTTTGACCTCGCCGAGCCGATGAACTGGAAGTGGATGGGGAACTGGCGCTCGCGCATCTGGCTGGAAGGGCCGATGCGGAAGGACGCGACGGCCAAGCCGATGGCGAAGACGGCCGGCGCGAAAGCCGACTAATACGCTTCAGGATTGAAACGTGCGCGCGCTCCTGCCCCCTCTCCCGGTACCCGTGCCACCAGGCCCGCCGAGGCGTCATCCCAACTCCAGCGCCGCCGTCGCGAAGACGGAAGCCGTCGCCAGCAGCGGCTCGGCCCGCGCCGGCTTCGCCATGCGCGTGAGACGACGGAGGACGCAGAAGCCGTGATCCTTGAGCCACGCGTCAAAGCCGTCGCCCCGAACTCCGGCGGGCACGTCGATGAACACGCGCTGCTCGTCGCACAGCGCTTCGGTCAGTTCCGTCGCGGTGTCGAGCGAGTTGGCGACCACCGGCCCGATGTGCCCCGCGACGCGCCCGGCGCGCGCGAGGCCGAAACCATCCAGCCGCTCTGCCTGCTCGATGACGCGCAACCGCACGCACGCCTCCGCTGACATCGCCCGCAGCAGTGCGGATCGATCGACGCCGGTGGCCCGGCGGTCGAGTTCGAGAATCGCCGGCCAATCCGAATCGATCGCCGGCCGCGCGCCGCTCTGACACGGCCGCGGCATGCTGCCGCCCCACCGGTCGATCGC
>JBAUGM010000105.1:0-3838 GCA_049679725.1 Tepidisphaeraceae bacterium | reverse complement strand
ATTCCGGAGAGGAGCGGCGTCACGTCGGTCGTGCAACGGGCGGCGGGGCGCTTCGTGTAGTCGACGACCTCGTCGACGGTTTGCTCGGCCATGAGCCGATAGGTCGTCAGCTTCCCGCCGGCGACGTCGATCCAGCCGGGCTGCGTCATGCGGATCTGGTGGCGGCGCGAGATGTCGGACGGTTTGCCCTTCCCGTTGCTCCCGCCGGCGATGAGCGGGCGCAGGCCGGCCCAGGAGCTGATCACGTCGTTGGGCTCGAGTTTCGCGCGTGGGAACGAGTCGTTCACGACGCGCAGGACGTAACGGACGTCGGTTTCGTCGCAGATGGGGGAGTCGACGGGTCCGTCGTAGTCGGTGTCGGTCGTCCCGAGGATGACGCGCTCGCCCCAGGGGATGGCGAAGAGGATGCGCGAGCCCTCGGCCATGACGACGGCGTCGGGGATGTTCAATCGCGCGCGGTCGACGACGAGGTGGACGCCCTTGGTCAGCCGCAGCTCGACGCCGCTGGCGGCGAGCGTATCGGCCCAGGCGCCGGTGGCGTTGACGACGCAGCGGGCACGAACCTCGATTTTCGTGGCATGGGCGTCTCGCCCGTGAATTTCCGTCGCCGAAGCATGGGCGAGACGCCCATGCCACTGGAGCGTGTCGGACACGCGACATTTCCAGAGGTCACCGTCGGCCGACGCGCTTTCCAGCGCGGTGTAGTTCGCGACGATCGCCCCCGCGGCGGCGGCGGAGCGGATCGTATCGAGCACGAGGCGCGCGTCGTTCGTCAACCCGTCGAAGTAGCGGACGGCGCCGGTGAGGCCCTTGGGCTCCAGGCCGGGGAGTTTCGCGAGCGTTTCGTCGTGGCTGAGCACTTCGGATTTGCCGAGGTTCTGGCCGCTGCAGAGCAGGTCGTACGCCTTCACGCCGATGGCGAGCTTCCAGCGCTTCCATTCGCTGCCGCGGTGGGTCGGGAAGATGAACGGCAGCGGGGCGGCCAGGTGCGGCGCGATGCGGCTGATGACGACTTTTTCCACGCTCGCCTCGCGCACCAGGCCGATGCGTCCTTGCGCCAGGTAGCGGAGCCCGCCATGAAGCAACCGGCTGGAGCGGCTGCTGGTGCCGAAGGCGAAGTCGTTGCGGTCGATGAGGGCGATGCGCAGGCCGCGCATGGCGGCGTCGCGCGCGACGCCCGAGCCGACGATCCCGCCGCCGACGACGAGGACGTCGAGCGGCTCCATCCGCATGCGCGCGATGGCGTCGCGTCGCGCGTCTACTGCGTTGGACGTGGAACCACGATTCAACATGAAGCGGCCTCCGTGCGCTGCGGCAAGAGCCTGGCGAGTTCGCCGACGTCCGCGACGACCAGGTCCGGTCGCGGGTTGGCGCGCTCAGCCTGCTCGGCCGTCGTCTCGCCGGAGAGGACGAGGATGCCCATCGCGCCCGCGCCGCGTGCCATCGCCATGTCCGTGTACAAACGGTCGCCGACGACTGCGATGTCGCGCGGCGCGATCCCGTGGCGGCGGGTGATGCCCGCGAGCATGCGCGGGCTCGGCTTGCCGAGCACCGCATCGGGCTGGCGGCCCGTGGCAGTCGTGAGCATGGCGCAGATCGCGGCGCAGTCGGGCAGCACGGTTGGCTGATCGGTCGGGCAGGTGCGGTCCGGGTGCGTGGCGATGAAGGGCCTGCCCTTGCTGAGCCAGTAGGCCGCGCGACAGACGCGCGGATAGGCGAGCGTCGTGTCGAAGCCGACGATCACCGCGTCCGGCTCGTCCCCGCTTCCTCCACCGTGCGAATCGCCGACGACGGTGAACCCGTTCTCCGCGAACTCCTCCTGCAACCCCGGCGTGCCGAGCACGAACACCCGGCGCACGTCGGGCCGCTCGTCGCGCAGATAGTCGAATGTCGAGTGCGTGGAACTGAAGATCTCGTCGGCGGAGGCGTCCATCCCCATTCTTCGCAGGTGATCGACGTACTGTCGCGTGCTCTTCGAGGAATTGTTGGTGAAGAACGTGCGACCGATCCCCAGCGACGCCAACCGATCGAGGAACGGGCGCGTCCACGAAAACACGCGCCCGCCGAGGTACAGCGTACCGTCGAGGTCCAGCGCGAAATGCTTTATCTCTTTCAGTCTCTTCACGATGACTCGCCCGGTTTTCCTTTCATCTGCGTTCATCCGCGTTCATCTGCGGTTTATCACTTCTCGCTGGATTCCCTCTGCGTCCTGTTGCGCCTCTGCGGTGAGAGTCGATCTCAATCAAAACGAAAAAACCCCACGGCGTGACCCGTGGGGCTTGTCTCTGTGTCTCTAGCCCGGAATGCTCACTGGCGAATCGCGAGATTTTAATTATTTCTATCGTCACCGACGACTATGTAACATCCCCGCCCGGCTGTCAAGGAAAAGACGTGAATCGAACCTTCCCCAACAACGCGATCGCCCCCTATCTGACCCGCCCGGTCATCCCATACGTCACCGAAGGCGTGGAACCGCACGTCAACCTGCTCGCCCGCTCCAGCATCATCTTCATCGGCGGCGGGGAACTGGCGGAACTCCCACAACTGCTTCAGCGCCTCAACGAACCCCCGCTGGCCGAGCGACCGGTCTTGCTGCACGTCGACCTGCTCAACGGGTTGTCGAACGACGAGTCCGGGCTGCGCTACGTTGCGACCCACGAGCGGATCGACGGCATCATCACCGTTCGCCACCACCTCGCGCCCCTGGCGCGCCGGCTGGGGCTGATGTCGGTCGTGCGACTGTTCCTGCAGGATGGTCGCGCCGTGGAGCGTGGGTTGGGGGTGATCGAGAAGTCGAAGCCCGATGCCGTCGAGCTCCTGCCCGGCGTCGCTGCGCTGGAAGTGGCCGATCGCTTCCGCGATCTGCCGATCCCGTTCATCGCCGGCGGATTGATCCGCGCGCCGGAGATCGTGAAGCGCATCCTCGCCAGCGGGTGTTCCTCGGTGAGCACCACGAACGTGAAGCTGTGGGAGATGAACGTGCCGGGGCGGTGAAATTTCGTCGCTTCTTGCTATTTCCACGATTGCAATCGCCGCGGCGGGTGGGTACGGTCGTTTGTTCCTTTCGGGTGTTCTCCGTGAAGTGTCGGGTGCAGTGACCAGTGATGTAGTGGACCAGATCCCATGGACGGGACGATTCGGCTCCAAGGATCATGTCCGGGCATTCCCGCGCGGGGTGTGGTTGCGATGCGCTGCGAGCCTGCTCCACGGGCATTCAGCCTGATCGAACTGCTGGTCGTCATCGGGATCATCACGCTCGTCATCGCGATCCTGGTTCCCGCGCTGTCGCGCGTGCGCACGGCGGCGATGAACGTCGTCTGCGCCGGCCGGCTGCGCGAGCTGACGCTGGCGAGCCGGATGTACTGCGACGAGAACCGGGTCTACCCCGAGCCGCTGCAGCAGGGCGCGATGGACCCATCGGGGCAGCTCGTGCTCGGGCACGCCCCGCACCAGGTCAGCACGACGCTGCTGAACCAGCTCCGCCCCTACCTGAAGTTTCCGGAAGTGGATGCGACGACCGAAGCGTCGAAGCTGCCGCCGTTCGTGCAGTGCCCGTTCGCGGAGGAGCAGGAGGTCGCGCGCGGGCCGTCGCCCAGCTGTTTCGATCCGCAGGTCGCGACGTACTATACGGGGTACGTCTACCTCGCGCGGCTGGACGAGACGCCGCTCGTGCCGCTCCTGCCGGCGTCGGGTTCGTCGACGCTGACCGCGCCGCTCGTCGATCAGGGCAGGCTGCTGAAGCCGAATCGAGCGGCGGGGGCGAAGGACAAGCGGCGGGCGGTGCTGTGGGCGGATCACGTCTACCGGTCGCAGCGCTGGGGCGGGTTCTGGCAGTACA
>JBAUGM010000104.1:0-9432 GCA_049679725.1 Tepidisphaeraceae bacterium | reverse complement strand
GCCCTGCGCCGTTCGAGCGCGTGCCGGCGAAACCGCGCGGGGCGGCGCTGACGCTCTGCCCCGCCGTGGGGCAGGCCATCACTTCATCCTAATACTCCGCCACCGCCGCCGCCGAAAGCTCCAGCGTCTTGCGCAGGTCTTCCGTCGACAGGTTCGTCAGCCATTCGTCGCCGCTGCCGACGATGCGGTCGGCGAGCGCGACCTTCTCGCTCAACAGTTGATCGATCCGCTCCTCGACCGTCCCGATGCAGACGAACTTGTGCACCTGCACCTTGCGCGTCTGCCCGATGCGGTGCGCGCGGTCCGTCGCCTGCGCTTCGACGGCCGGGTTCCACCAGCGATCGAAGTGGAAGACGTGGTTCGCGTTCGTCAGGTTCAAGCCCAGCCCGCCGGCGCGGAGGGAGAGGAGGAAGATCTTCGGCCCTTCGCCGGGCTTCTGGAAGTTCTCGATCATCTCGTCGCGGCGCTTGGCGGGGGTCCCGCCGTGCAGGAACGGGACGGTCGTGCGCAGGCGGCGCGCGAGGACCTGCTCGAGCAGGTGGCCCATCTCGCGGAACTGCGTGAAGACCAGCGCGCTGTCGCCCTCTTCGAGGACTTCCTCGAGCATCTCGACGAGGCGCTCGGTCTTGCCGCTGCGGCCGTCGAGGTTGCCGTCGTCCTTGCCCCCCGCTGGTCCATTGAGCAGGGCGGGGTGATCGCACACCTGCTTCAGCCGCGTCAGCGCCGCCAGCACCAACGCGCGGCGGCGAATGCCATCGGCGGCGTCGACCTGGCCGAGCATCTGGCTGGTGATCTGCTGGTACATCGCCGCCTGCTCCGGCGTGAGGTTGCAGTAGACCTTCATCTCCATCTTCTCCGGCAGGTCGCCGGCGATGAGTGGATCGCTCTTCGTGCGTCGCAACACGAATGGCTGGATGAGCTTCCGCAACTGCCCCGCGCGATCCTGGTCGACGAGCTTCTCGATCGGCATCGCGAACCGATCGCGGAACTCCGCGGCCGAGCCGAGCAATCCCGGATTGAGCACCTCCATGATCGACCACAGTTCGGAGAGGCGATTCTCGATCGGCGTGCCGGTCATGGCGATGCGGTGCGGCGCCGCCAGCGAGCGGATGGCAAGCGTCGAGGCCGCGTACGGGTTCTTGATCTTCTGCGCTTCGTCCAGCGCGATCCGGTGCCACGCGACGCGCCGCAGGTCCTCCACGTCGCGGTGGGCGAGGGCGTAGCTGGTGATGACGACGTCGTGCTCCGCCGCCGCGGTGACGAACGGTTCACCGCGCAACCGCTCTGGCCCGTGATGAATCAGGACGCGCAGCGGCTTGGCGAAGCGCGACAGTTCCTTCACCCAGTTGCCCACGACGGACGTCGGCGCGAACAGCAGCGTCGGCCCGGGCCTCCATAGAAATAAATAGCTCCCGTCCCTATTTTCTTCGCGGCTTTTGCCGGATGTTTCCGGGCTTTCCAGAGGAGGAGATAAATAGGGACGGGAGCTATTTATTTCCCTATTTATCTCCTTGCCCCCTGCTTCTTCACCCCCTCCTCCGCCTCCTCGTCCTTCGCGCTCGTGCAGGAGCAGGGCGATGAGCTGGATCGTCTTGCCGAGGCCCATGTCGTCGGCGAGGCACCCGCCGATGCCGAGGCGGGCGAGGAACGAGAGCCAGTCGAGGCCGCGGAGCTGGTAGGGGCGGAGTGTGCCTTCGAACGCCGTCGGCTGGCGGAGCGATTCGACGCGCGCGGTCGGCGCCTGCTCAAGCAATTGCCCGACCCACGACGTGCCGTGCAGGCCGACGACCGGGATGCCGTCGGCGGCAGTGGTCGTGAACGCGGTGCGGAACGCCTCGGCCAGCGTCATCGTGCCGGCCTTCTTCTTCTCCAGCAGCCTGGCGGCGCGGTCGGCGGCTTCGATGTCGAGCTGCACCCAGCGCCCGCCGTGACGCACGAGCGAAACGCGCCGCTCGGCAAGCCGCGCGAACTCTTCCGGCGAGAAGCGCAAATCGCCGACGGCGATCTGCCAGTCGAAGTTAAGCAGACTGTCGAGGCCGAAGTGGCCGGTGGTGAAGTCCCCGCTCGTCGGCCCGCCGCCGGGGCGCGAGCGGGATCCGCCGGGCATCATCAGCGGCTCGTCCTCGTCGATGGGGCTGATCGACAGCAACAGTCCCGGCGCGACGTCGCGCGCCGACGCCCAATCGGGCAGCGTGATGAGAAAGCCGCGCTCGCGGAGCTGCGGCGCCCATTGGCGGATGAACAGGTGTGCCTCGGGCGTCGAGAGGCGCAGGTTCGTCGGCGCGGGCGACTGAAGCTGGGCCGTCAGCGGCGGGAAGACTTCCGCGGCGATGGCGAGGTCCGCGCGCACCTGTTCGCGCCGCGCCGCGAGCTTGCGGCCAAGGATCGCGCCGGTCTCGGCACGCTCGTCCCACAACTCGGCCGCGTCGATGGGCTCGGCATCCTCGGCGGCAGGACGCAGCCGCAGCGCGACGTTCCACGGGTGTTCGTTCCCGTCCTCGTCTTCGTCCGGCTCTTCCAACACGAACTCGATCTGCCACGGCGACGCCGCGCTTTGCTCGTCGAGCCGGCCGACCCACGCCCGCACCTGGGACGCGAGGTCCGCGGCGTCGTATGGGTCGAGCCTCACCGACCGGTCCGTCCCCAGCAGCGCCGACATCCACCGCACATCCGGCGACGCGCCTTCCGCGGCGGCGAGCTCGTGCACGCGCGAGAAGAACGGGTCGTGCGAGACGTCGCGCCGGATGACGCCGTCGGCCGTGCGCGACAGGAACGATTCGACGAGTGTCGTCGCATCGGGCGGCACGGTTGCGCCGTCTGTCATCATCGCGCGGCACACGGGCGGCATCGCCTCGGCGAAGCGCTCCAGCCGCTTGATCTCCTCCGTCGTGCCGACGAGCAGCCGCCAGGTGGCTTCGAGCTCGCCGTCGCGGCGATCGACGAGGTCGGGGAAGAACTGCTGGGCGGCGACGCGCTGCGTCACGTGGCGGGCGAGTGTGGCCCAGTAGCGGATCGAATCGTCGCACGACCCCGCGCCCGCCGTGGGACAGCAGGCGATGAGGAGGTCGATGGCGTCCGTGGCGGCGAAGCGCAGCGTCGGCACGGTGACGTCCGCCAGCGCGTCATTCTGCGGGAGGCGCAGGCGGAGTTCCGATGGTTCGCCGATCGATGCCAGCAGCGCATCCCCCGAAGCCTCCGCGATCGCATCGCGCAGCGCATCGGGCGGCAGATGCGACGCGTCACCGTCCGGCGCGTCGCCCCACACGTGCAAGGCCGAGTTGTCCCAGTTGGCGTGAAGGGGCATGAAGCGAGGGATGAAGGATGAGGGATGAAGGATGAAGCGGAGCGATCCGCCTTCCTTTCATCCTTCATCCCTCATCCTTCATCCTTATTCCTACAACGTCACGATCTTTCCGCTTCGCACGCTCTCGCGTTCGGCGTCGACGAGTTTCAGGCAGGCGACGCCGTCGTCGGCCGTGACGACGCTCGGGCGCTCGCCGGTCTTCACGCAGTTGATGAAGTACTGGAGTTCGCCCTGGTAGCCGAACCCCGCGTCGCACGTGATCGGCTCGGTCTTGCCGTTCTGCGTGAGCGTCAGCGGCTGCTCCCGCGCGAGGTCGAAGTCGGCCGTCGCGTTCTCGAAGTTGACGGTGTACTGCATCTTGAAGCCGAACCCATCCGACATGCTCCACCCGCCCTCGGCGTGGACGAGGGGGACGTCGTCGTAGAAGAACTGAGCGCTGACGTGATCGAGCTCGCCCGACGTCTTTGCGTAGCCGCGCGCCAGCAGACCCTTGGGCATGCCGAAGAGGTGGTAGACGAAGTCGACGTCGTGCACGTGCAGGTCGAGGGCAGCGCCGCCGGAGATGGCGCCGTTGCAGTACCAGCCGGGCGGCATGCTGGCGACCCGGCGGAACGTCGCGCCGCGCACCGGCCCGTACCGTTTTTCCGCCACCGCCTTCTTCAGCCAGACCCACTGCGGCCAGAAGCGCATCACCATCGCGGGCATGAAGAACCCCTTCGCGCCGCGCGCCGCGGCAGCGATCGCCTCGCCCTCGGCCAGCGTGCGCGCCAGCGGCTTCTCGCAGAGGACGTGCTTGCCCGCCTTCAGCGCGGCCGTCGCGACTTCCAGGTGTTTGGTGGTGGGGACGCAGATGTCGACGACGTCGACGTCGCTCATGGCGATCAGGTCGAGGTAGCTCGTCGTCCCTTTGATCCGGTCCATCGGCAGGGAACTGATCCCGCCCTGGATGACGTTCCCGCCCGTCCCGGCAAGGTCGCCCGCCGCCCGCTTCGGATCCTCATCCGCCACGGCGACGACCTGCGCGTCCTTGATGTTCGCGTACGCCTCGTAGTGCGTCCGACCCATCATGCCCAGCCCGATGATTCCGACTTTGACCATGTGACGGTTGCCTCGCGTTCGATGAGTGCGTTTCTCACGCGCCATCGCGTGCGATACTGGCCCGCGATCAGGCGCATCGTGAAGTGTACACGGACCGGATGCGTTTGCGAGTGCCGCGGAGGCCTCGAAAGCATCCCGCCAGTCGCAGGGTTGGACTGGAAGGCGAGATCAATTTCCCTTCTTTACTATTGGTAAACTTGATCGTATTATTGCGGAGGCTGAGGGAAGCTTCGGGAAGGGCGGCATGGCTGAGGAAGAGGATTGGCGAAAAGCCGCATTTGAAGTCTACCGGCTGGCATGGGCCGAGCTTGAGGCGCAACGAAAAGGAACGCCGCAAACAGAAGTCGAGTTCTATATCGATGAGTTGAAGGAAGCGCTCCTGGACTTGAAGCAGGCGACGATCGCCGACGATCCCGCGCGTGCCCTGGCGCACTTGAACGAGGTGAACGTCTTGTTGGCCGAGCTTCGCATTCGAAGGTCAGGTGAATCGTGAACGATCGCAATCAAACTTCATCTTCGCTGTCCGCGAAGATCATTGCTTACTTGTGCGAGCGCGGGCACACGCAGGCGCAGGTGGCCCGGATGCTGGGCGTGTCTGACGGATTCATCAGCTTGGTCAAGTCGCGCGAGCGGTCGCTCACGATCGCCCACCTGGAGCGATTGGCGGAGGCGTTGTCCGTTCCGCTCGGCGCGTTGCTCGTGAACGTGACCGATTATCGAGCCGGCGGCGCCGACGTGCGAAAGTTCATGGACCTGTCCGCCAAGATCATGGAAAAGGCGGACGTGGCGCAGCGGGCGATCTTTCGCGGGGCGGCGACCAGTTCGCGCTGAACATGTCGCCCGGTGGTGGAATGGGTGGAAGCCCGCGGAATCACACGCGCGCTTACATCGCCAGAATCTTATCCATCGCCTTGCTCGTTCGCTCCAGCAGCCCCGGCGCGGGCGGGAGCATTTCGGCGACGATCGTCTTGTCGTACTTGATGGTGCGCAGCGCACCCATCGTCTCCTTCCACGGGACGTCGCCTTCCAACAGGTCGCAGAAGCCGGACAGGTTGCCGACCGACTTCTTGAAATCCTTGATGTGCACCCGGCGGATGCGCTTGGCGAGGATCTCGATCCAGTGCGGCGGGTGCTGGTGGTAGCCGAGGACGTTGCCGGCGTCGAAGTAGATCCCGACGCGCGACGAGCCGATCGAGTCGACGAAATCGCACAGTTCCAGCGGCGAGTAGAACAGGCCGTTCCACACGTTCTCGACGCACAGGTCGACGCCGACGTGCTCGGCCGTCTCCGCCAGGCGCTTGACGGCCTGCTTCGACCAGGCCACCGCGCGGTCGTAGCGAACGTGCTTGTGCTTGGGCTCCCAGGGGATCGTCACGGCGCCGGGGACCATCAGCATCGCCTTGGCGCCGAGCCAGGCCGCGCGCTGCAGTGCAGCCGCGTGCGCGGCGATCGAGCGCTCGCGGACTTTCTCATCCGGATCGGTCGGGCTCAACCCCCAGGTGATCCCGGCCGCGACGGTCTCGAGGCTCAGCTTGTGCTTCTCGGCGAGCTTGCGGTAGCCCTCGCACGTCTCCTGGTCCGTGTCGACGCTGAGGACGCCGGACGTGGCGACGGCCAACTCGATTGCCTTGAATCCCGCCGCCTTCGCGTCGGCCATGGCCTCGTCGATCGGGCGCTCGGCTTCGGGCGTGCGGGGGATGGACCAGTAGCTGATGGACTTGATCATCGAACTCGTGCTCCGCTTGACGATGCGAAATGATGCGCGAACGTGTCGCGTTGGTCCAATGTAGGGGCGAACCTTGTGTTCGCCCTCTGCCGCGCGCGAATGAAGAGGGCGAAGACAAGCTTCGCCCCTACGGTAGAGGATGAGCGATTGCCTCGCGCACGACATTCGTGGAAACTGCCCGCCATGCCCAGTCGGTTCCGCCTCGACCCGATCCAGTTGCTCGACCACGTCGCCGCGGCGTCACCACAGTCTGCGGAATTCACGGCCAGGACGCCGGCACAAGCGCGGGCATGGCAGAAGCGCACGCCGAGCCGTCTTCGTCGTTGAATGAAGACCGGCTCGGGCGGAACCTCGCCCTCCCGGTTCATTCGGTCGAAGGAATTGTCTCATGCACTACCTCATCCGCCGGGCGACAACAACGCCGGAGTTCCGCGGCGACTGGGACGGCCCGGCGTGGGGCGATGCCAACGTCGGCGAGATCGCGCACTTTCACGCGACAAGCTCCGATCATCGCCCGCGCACGCGCTTCAAGCTGCTTTATGACGACGCCGGCATCTACGCGATCTTCCACGTCGCGGATCGCTACGTGAAATGTGTCTACACCGAGCATCAGCAGCGTGTCTGGAAGGACAGTTGCGTCGAGTTCTTCGTGCAGCCCACACCCGGCGGAAGCTACTTCAACATCGAAACCAACTGCGGCGGGACGATGCTGCTCTATTGCATCGAAGACCAAGGCCCGTCGCGCAGCGGCAAGCTCGAGCGGTTTCAGATCCTTCCGCCCGGCGCGCTCTCCACGATCCGCATCCATCACTCGCTTCCGCGGAGCGTGCCGATTGAGATCACGGAGCCGACCGACTGGACGCTGGAGTATTTCGTGCCGTACGCGCTTTTCGAACGCTACATGGGCCCGCTGAAGTCACCCGCCGAGCGAGAGTGGCGCGGCAACTTCTACAAGTGCGCAGACGAAACCTCTCACCCCCACTGGGCATCCTGGTCGCCGATCGAGCGGCTCGACTTCCATCAGACGGGTCACTTCGCGCCGCTGACGTTCGAGGTGGGCGCGGCGGATGGCTGAGTTGCCGGTTGCGTCGCGGGCATCGCCTTGAGGTCCAACACGAACGAGACGATCGCCGACTTGCTCACGCCGACGCCGCCATCGGTGTTGTCCACGACGCCGATGACGGCCCAGCGGTACGGGCCCAGCGCCGGGCCGAGGCACAGCCCCTCGAGGTTGTCGCCGTCGGCGTCGCACACGAAGCCGTCGTAGAGTAGCGTTTTGCTCACCCGCACAGGTGATTGGTTGACCAAGCCACTGTCGTAGGGAGGCTTGCTCACGTCGGTTGCGCCGGCGACGTCGACGAGGTAGATCCGCGTGCGGATCGACTTGCTGCCCGAGAGCCCCTTCGCCGCCGAGCGCTCCAGCGCGAGCAGCCTGCCATCCGGCAGGGCGGCCAGGTCGCAGAGCCCGACCTGCCCGCCCGCGCCGTGTACGCCGCTGGTGAGGTACTCGAACTGTCCGTTGGGGTTCGCGTCGGCCGGCGTCAGTTGATACCGCAGCAGCCGGACGCGCGTGGCGGCGAGGAATGGCGTGGCCGCGACGCGCGGGTTGCCGTCGACGAACAAGGCCCGCTCGTTCGCCGTCCACAGCGTCGCGCCGTCGGGTGAAACCGTGAGCGATTCGAACCCCTGGTTTCGCTCGATGCCCTTGAAGATGTCGGGCACGGGAAGCGCACGCCTCTGTCGTAACCCGGGCAGCAGGTGCTCGTGGATCCCGGGCGTTTCGTCGCTGATGAAGACGCTGTCACGCGCGCCGGAAAGGGCGATGCCCTCGTAATCGTTGCGCGCCGGCATCGCCCACCCCCGTCGAACCTCGACGGCGGCGATGGCGCCATCCGGTTTCAGGTCCACGGCGATGGGGTAGACGCGGTTCGAATTGTCGGCCACCGCGTAATAGCGCCCCTCACCGCCGAATGTAATGCCGCTGAGGCCTTGAACGGATTCGTCACCGATGCGGTGGCAATCACGAAACGTAAGCGTAGCCGCTTGCGCACAGAGCGGGAACATCGCGAGCGTCACCAGCGTTGCCAGTCGCATGACCGTTATAGTAGCGACATGGGTGACCGTTTCGACGTCATCGTGATAGGCATCGGCGCGATGGGCTCGGCCGCGTGCCGGCACCTGGCCCGGCGTGGCGTGCGCGTGCTCGGCATCGAGCGGTTCAACATCCCGCACGATCGCGGCAGCAGCCACGGCTTCTCGCGCATGATCCGCATGGCGTACTACGAGCACGCCGACTACGTCCCGCTGCTGCGACGCGCATGGAAGCTGTGGGAGGAATTGGAGGCACAGACGGGACAGAAGATCCTGCACGCCACCGGCGGCGTTTACATCGGCCCGCCGGGGAGCGAGTTCGTCGAGCGGTCGCGCGCGGCGGCGGAGCAGCACAGCCTGCCGCACGAGATGCTCGACGCCACGCAACTCGCGGCCAAGTGCCCGCAGTTCTTCGTGCCGTCCGATTACCTCGCGCTGCACGAGCAGTACGCGGGCCTGCTCCTGCCGGAACGCGCGATCAGCGCGCACGTCGACCTGGCCATCCGCTTCGGCGCCGAGATCCACGGCAACGAGCAGGTCCTCGACTGGTCGGACGACGCGAGCGGTGTCACCGTCCGAACCGATCGCGGCACGTACCATGCCGACCAACTCATCGTCTGCGGCGGCGCGTGGAGTGATCGGCTCGTGCGCGATCTCGGCGTCGAGCTTGTCGTCACGCGGCAGGTGTGGGGCTGGGTCCAGCCCAAGCGCCCGCGCCTGTTCGACCTCGGCTCATTGCCCGTCTGGGCGATCGACCACCTCGACGGAACGATCCACTACGGCTTCCCGATGCTGCCGGACAATCCTGGCCTGAAGATCGCCCACCACTGGCACGGCCCGCGCGTCGACCCGGAAACCGTCGTCCGCGACCCGCTCCCCGGCGACGAGTCCGACTTCCGCCCCGTCCTCTCGCGCTTCATGCCCGAAGCCGACGGCCCGCTGCTGTCGATCCGCGTGTGCCTTTACACGGTCAGTCCCGACAGCCACTTCATCATCGACCGCTTGCCGAAGCACAGCCGGGTCACCATCGCCTGCGGCTTCAGCGGCCACGGGTTCAAGTTCGCCACGGTCGTGGGCGAGACGCTGGCGGACCTGGCGATGCACGGCAAGAGCGAGCTGCCGATCGGGTTCCTTGGATTCGGAAGATTCAAGTGAACCGCAGATGAACGCGGATGAACGCGGATGAACGCAGATGATTCAGATTTCAGTTCTC
>JBAUGM010000103.1:0-5696 GCA_049679725.1 Tepidisphaeraceae bacterium | reverse complement strand
CCATCGGATCGCGCCGATCTGATCCTCGCCCGCCGCGCGCCGGTCCACTTCAATACGCCCGCGACGCGCTGGGCCGTCCTACCCGGCGCGGCGGCGGAGGCGATGGCAGCGCTGTGGGAAGCAGAGGGCCACGCGCCGGTCAACGCGCCGGCCGCGGGCGCGCGGCGCGTTGTCTATGACCCGAACCTGCTCCAGCAGAGTCCTGACTTCGTGCCGCCGATCCCGACGTCGCTGCTCACCCGCATCGCGAACCGGCTGTCGCGGGTGCCGTCCGACTTCGCCACGTCCGGCCTGATGCTTGGCTTCGCGCCGGCGTCCATGGCGCGGTCCCGACCGCGCCGGCTCGCTCGGGCGATGTCGACGTCCATGTCCGCGCGCCGCGCCGACGTCACCTGCGAGCGCATCCCGATCCTCATGTACCACCGCGTCGCCCCGAGTGGCGCCGACATGAACCGCCAGTGGCGCGTCACCCCGCAGGAGTTCGAGCAACAGCTCGCGCACCTGGAAAAGAGCGGCTATCACAGCGTCAGCTTCGAATCGTGGCGCGACGCCGCCCACGCGCACACGCCCCTGCCGGGGCGCGGCGTGATCATCACGTTCGACGACGGCTTCGTCGACTTCGCCGAGCACGCCTGGCCGCTCATGAAGAAGTTCGGCTTCGAGGCCAACATGTTCCTCGTCGCCGGCCTCGTCGGCCGCTGCAACCAGTGGGACCTCCACCGCGGCGGCGAGCGCGTCTCGCTGATGGATTGGAACACGATCCGCCAACTCCAGCAGGAGGGCGTGCGCTTCGGTGCGCACACGGTGAGTCACCCGCACCTGACCGGCGTTTCGATCGACCGCTGCGCCACCGAGCTGGTCGAGTCGCGCGTGATCCTCCAGCGCGAGCTCGGCCGCGTGGTGAACGGCTTCGCCTACCCCTTCGGCGATCACGACGAGGCCGTCCAGCACCTCGCCGGCGCCTGCGGCTACGACTTCGCCGTCACCTGCGACGGCGGCTACGCGAACCACGACAACCGCATGCTCGCCCTCCCGCGCGTCGAGGTCGACGGCAAAGCCGACCCCGCCGCCTTCGCGGCGAGCGTGCAGTGGGTGTGACTCAGTCATGCGATACGTCATCCTGAGGCGAGTTCTACGAGCCGAAGGATCTCGGACTCGGGAGTGATTCTCGAACCCGAGATCCCTCAGGTCGCTAAAGCTCCCATCGGGATGACGCAGCTCCCCCTCTTCGCACGGATGCCCCGTGTTTCGCGCCGCGCGTCGGCGAGAAAAACCGGGACAGCTCTGGATTCTTTTCGAGAGAACCAATGCAGATCGGTACCGATAAATTCTCCACAAACGCCCGCAAAATCGCAGTGTGTCATCACAATTAATCCAGATCTGTCCCGGTTTTACGCGCGCCCGAAGGATTGCAATCCTGCATCAAAATAATCCAGATCTGTCCCGGTTTTAGCGCTCGGCTTTCGGCGCTGTCCAAGAACCTGTTCGCCAGCGTTCGGAACGATGCGAAACGAACCACACGGGATGCATCAACTGCGGGACGATTCGCGTCGATGATTCTCGCGGTGCGACCTTGTCCGACGCCGTGGAACCATCACGTCCGATAACCGGCTCGCGCTATGCGCGTGCCCGGCGTATCGCGTTCATGCTCGCGTGTGCGATCGTCGTGGGAGCCGGTGTGGCGCTCGTCTTTCATCTGCTCGTCACGTCCAAAGCGGAGCCGGCGGCGTGGGGCGTGGAGATGGTCGGTGGCGTTGCGATCATTCTGGCGGCATGGCGCATCACGCGGATGCGGTGGGGGAGGCCGATGCGGGAGATGAGCGACCTCGTCGCGCGCATCCGGGTGGGGGATGCGCCGATCGAGGAACTGTCGAGCATCCGCGGCGGGCCGCGGGTGATCGTGCCCGTCGTGCAGGAGCTGTTGCGCGAGTTGCGCCAGCAGCAGCGCGAGCTGGCGACGCTCAACGAGGAGATGCGCCAGCGCGTCGCGCAGCGCACCGATGCGCTGGAGCGCACGATCGGCACCCTCCGCCATCAGGCGACGCGCGATTCGCTCACCGGCCTGTTCAACCGGCGGTTCCTCGACCAGTACCTCCCGCAGGTCGTGCGAAATTCCGACGAGCGGGGGATGGAACTCACCGTCGTCATGGGCGACCTCGATCACTTCAAGAAGCTGAACGACACGCTCGGCCACGCCGCGGGCGATGACCTGCTGCGGTCGGTCGGGCAGATCATCCGCTCGACCGTGCGGGGTGAGGACGTGCCGTTCCGTTTCGGCGGCGACGAGTTTCTCATCGTCATGCCGGGCAGCATGATGGAGCAGGGTCGGGCGCTGGCGGGGCGGCTATCTTCGCTGATCGACGCGCTGGGCCGCACGATCAAGGTCCCGCAGCAGCCCCGGCTGTCGTTCGGCGTGGCCTGTCTCACGGACGCCCAAGCCCGGACGCCCGAGGGGCTCATGTCCCTGGCGGACAAGGCGTTATACGAGTGCAAACGTAAGCGGCAGGGGATGTTGGGTGGGGGCGCGAAGGGTTCGGGCGTTGGTTCGGGTGTGGGCTTGCAGGCTCGGGCGGCGTCGCTACAATGCCCCGCTCTTTAAATTTGGAGCCATACGCAATGCCACGACCCCAAGGCGGCGGCCGCGAACGCCGCGAAAAAGCAGACAAGTTTCAGACCTTCAACCGCCCCAAGATCAAGGTCACGCGCACCAGCGCGGACGGGACGGTCTACATCGACTACAAGGACACCGAGTCGCTGCGCAAGATGATCAGCGGCAACGGCAAGATCCTCTCGCGCAAGCGCACCGGCGCCAACGCGATGGAGCAGCGCATGCTCGCCAAGGCGATCAAGCGGTCGCGCTACATGGCGTTGCTGCCGTACATCAGCCCAGCCATGTAGGAAAGTTCCAAGAACCACGGGCCAAGGACCAAACAAGGTCCAAAGAACCAAAAGCAAAAAGGGACCAAACGGGCTTCCCGCCATCGTTTGGTCCTTTTCCTTTTGGTTCTTCGGAGCTTGTTTGGTTCTTGAACCTTGGCTCTTGGTCCTTACCTGCGACGATCACGCGCGACCGACCGACGTAATCAGTTGGTCGAGCAGGTTGATGTGGCGCTGCTGCGCCGGGATCAACTGATTCTGCACGAGCTCGGCGCTGGTCGTGTCGACGTCGTCGACGCCCTCGTTGTAGTCCTTCAGGCCGTGCTCCTCGCCTTCCTTCAGCGCCTTGAGCGAGCCGCTGTCGCCGCCGAAAAGGCCGGCGGTGCCTTCGACGAGCTTTGCCCAGGCGCCCCAGGCGCCCGACGAATCGGACGGCTCGCCGCCCATCTCACGGATGCGGTCGCGGATGGCCTGTGCCGCGCGGCCATGCTCTTCCTGGATTTCCCGGAGGAGCCCGACGTTCGCGGCGTTGTCCTGGCTGTCACCGGCCTTGTCGATCGCCATGCGATAGGTCTCCGCCGCGGAGATCTCACCCCGGAGGAAGGCGTTGAGCTGCCGCACGGCTTCGCCGGTGTCGTTCATGTCGTTCCCGCCCATGTTGGTGTTGTCCTGAGTCATCTCGGCTCTCCTTTCACATCCCGGCGCGAGAGACGCAGCAACGGGCGTACCGCGTTGCGCGGTGTCGGAATCGATGGAACCCCTGCTGTGTTGCCGCGACAGGAAATGCTGAGGCCGGTCAAAGTGGCGTTACCGAGGAGTGAGGAGTGATGAGTGAGGAGTGAAAGAATCGAGTTCCTGTCTTCCGTCACTCCTCACCGATCACTCCTCATCGAAACAAGAAGACCCGATCCCTCGCGGGACCGGGTCTTGGGTGATTCGCTTGTTGATCAGCGAGTCGTCGCGTTACTTCTTGGCGCCGAGGATCGCGTCCTTGGCGGCCTTGGCGATGCGGAACTTGACCTTCTTGCGCTTGGGGACCTTGACGAGCTGCCCCGCCTTGGGGCCGAAGCGCATGATCATCTCGCGGGCCGGGCTCTCGGCGAGGACAAGCTTGCCGATGCCGGGGATGACGAAGGTGTTCTTCGCCTGCTTGTACGCCAGGTCGGCCTGCGCCTGGAGCAGTTGGACGACCTGCTTCTTGCTGAGGCCGGCCTGGTCGGCGAGGGTGGCGGCGATCTCGCTCTTGGTCAACGATTTGCCACCGGATGCAGCCTTGGCCATGTGAATCCTTCTCCTTTCGAACAGGGACTCCGCCTGATTCACGGTTCCCCGCCGCTCCGGCGCGGGGTGTTGGCGGTCCCTCGATGTGTGGAGCCGTCCGCCGGTCCACCGGCGGAGTCGGATGCGATCGGCGAGCCCTGGTCCTCCCACGCGCTCACGCATCGCACCCGCATTTTCCCAAAGGCGGTCCCTCCCGCTTTTGGACGACCCCGTCCGGCCCTCGCCGGTCCGATGTCGCGTGTTGGGCGCAAAAAGTAGCGAAATACCGGGGGATTTCAACACCCAAGTAAAAAAATCCCTGAATTTTCCGGACGATTCGGCACGCGCGCCGGTCGAGGGGTCTTGACAACGCGCGGGTTTGCGGCGCTGGGCGGCTCGAATTGTGGGGGAAAACGAGGCGTGATGACGCGTCCTGCCCCCCGCGCCACGTCGTCCTTCCGACCGGCTGTCCGTGGTGCGACGGCTTGTAGCCGCTGGCGGGAGCCTGCGCGGTCGACCGCGCGTGCGGTTCTCGACCGTGGGCGCGATCAGCTCTCGCCGCGCCCACAGCTCGCGCACGCGTCGTTCGCGCAGGGTTCGACGTGCGCCGTCGCGTTGCCCTCGCCCAGCGCCCGCTCGATCTCGTACTCGATCGCGCTCGCCGCCTCGTGCCCGCGGCGGACGTCCCACGTGGCGGGAACCATCATGTGAAAGTCGACCCAGTGGTAACGCCCGCTGTGGCGGTGGCGGAGCTTGTGGTAGCTGCAGATGCGCGGCTCGACACCGCTCGGGCCGACGTGCGCGTCGAGGATCTCGCGCAGGAGCTTTTCGTCCTCCGCGTCTTGCGTGTCCATCAGCCCGGCCGTCGAGTGCGAGAGCAGGCCGAGCCCCATGCGCGCGATGTATCCCGCGACGAGCAACGCGGCGATCGGGTCGACCCACGTCCAGTCCGGGCGGAACCACATGATGAGCAGCGCCACGACCACCGCGCCGCTCGTGATCGCATCGGCCAGCAGGTGCTTGCCGTCGGCGACGAGGGCGATCGAGCCGCGGCGCTTGCCCGCGCTCAGCAGCAGCAGCCCGACGCCGCCGTTCACGGCGCCGGCGACCGCGACGAGGACGAGGCCGACGTCGAGCTGATGCGCGCCCGGTCCCTGGATCATCTCTTCGACCGCGCGGAACGCGATGACGACCGCCGCGACGAGGATCATGCCGCCCTCGAAGCCCGCGGAGAGGAACTCCGCCTTCCCGTGCCCGTACGGGTGCTGCGCGTCGGCCGGCTGGTGGGCGAGGAACAGCGAGTAGAGCGCGACGAACGAGGCGATCACGTTGACGATGCTCTCCAGCGCATCGGAAAAGATCGCCGCGGAACCGGTGATGTAGTAGGCAGTGAACTTCACCCCGAGCAGGAGGAGGGAGACGATGACGGAGGCGCCGGCGGCGACAGCTTCGGCGCGCGGGACGTGGCGGACAGATGGGAGCATGCTGACTCTGGTCCCTTCTCCCGGCCTGCGTTGAGCGCAGTCGAAACGTACTCCGGGAGAAGGTTAGGATGAGGG
>JBAUGM010000102.1:0-9478 GCA_049679725.1 Tepidisphaeraceae bacterium | reverse complement strand
CCGGCGGGGTGGCTCCTGCGCGGACGGGCCAACGACGGCTTGCGCGTGGAGTTCCAGAGCGCCGACGGCGTGGGCCGCATCGTGGTCGCCGTCACGCCGCAGGAGGCGGTGATGCTGCCCGAGGCCGCCCCGCAGATCGCGCTGGTGGCCGGAAAGTTCATCCGCGACAACGTCAAGGTTTCGGGGAGCGAGCTGCTCTACGGGCCGCGCGTCGAAGACGATCCGGGCTTCTTCCTCAAGGTCCGCGACCGGCAGCGCAGGCCGGACGGGCGCATCACGGACCGCGTGCAGCTCTGGAGAGTGATGCACCTGGAGATGGTCCACGTCGTCGCCGTCTCCGAAGCGGAAACCGAGGAAGCCGCCGCCGCCGTCCACGAGGCGGCGGCGAAGATGCTGGCCGGCGCGCGGCTCGGGGCGGGCCCCAGGCCGACGTTCTTCCGAAAGGCGCGGATCCGGCTGACCGTCCCGACCGACTGGATCGAGCAGCGCAGCGACGACCCCAACGGCGTCGTCGCCACCTACACGAGCCCCGATCGCGGCAATGGCGACGACGGCGGCGGCGACGGCGCGCGCATTGTCGTCCGCGCCAAGGTCATCCCCAGGGCCGCGCGTGATGACGCGCGGCGCAAGGAGATCCTCGTTGACGAGCTGGTCGACGCCGAGCGCAACGCGCCGATCGTGCCCGGCGCCGGCAAGCCCCGGGAAGAGGAACGCGGCGCCGACCCGCGTTACCTGCGCACGGTCCGGCGGGTCATCGACGTGAACGGCAAGGCGTGTCACTCCGACCTGCGCTGCCAGCAGGTGGGCGACGTCCTGATCGCCGTCGCGGCCATCGCGCCGCAGGCGGTGGCGCTCGACGACAAGGCGTTCGAGGCGGTGTCGAAAGCCGCGGACGAGCTGGCGGCGTCGATCAAACCGCTGGAAAAGTAAACCCCTACCGTTCAGCTGCACGCGTCATACGCCGCCCGGCAACCCGTTGTGCACGCGAAGTCGTTCACCCTCGATCTTCAGGAGATAGACGAACCTTCCGAGATGAAATCCGCGCGCGGGCGCTTGGGGATTCGGAAAACCCTCCGGCACCCGCCACTCCGGTGCGCCGAGCTCGCCCACAGGAATCGTCCGATCCTGGCGCAGGTCGCCGACCTCCTGATCTGTCAGCACGCGCGACGCCGCCCACGGCAGGAGCTCCCGGCCGTGGAGTTCAACTCGCCGATCCGGGGCGGGATCGCTCCAGGGTCCGATGGCGGTGCGATGCAGAGTGGTGAGGTGCGCCCCGCAGCCGAGCATCCGCCCGAGGTCGCGCGCGAGCGAGCGGACGTAGTACCCGCCGCGCACGACGATCCGCAGCCGGCTTTCGCGCGGCAGGTCGTGGCTAAGCCAGCGCGCCTCGTGCAGGTACACGCGCGCGGGCGGCAGCTCGACGGCTTCGCCGCGGTGTGCTTTCTCGTACGCGCGCTCGCCGCCGATGCGCTTGGCGCTGGTGGCGGGCGGAACCTGCTCGCGCCAGCCGATGAACGTGGCGAGGGCGTCGTCGAGCTGTCGCGATGAGAGCCGCGACGCGTCGCCTTCGAACGTCGTGCGACCCATGAGGTCGCCGTTGTCCGTCTCGATGCCCCAGCGAACGGTCGCCTCGTACACCTTCGGTACCGCGTGCAGGTGGTCGAACAGCTTCGTCGCGGGGCCGGCGAGGATGAGCAGCAGCCCGTGCGCGAACGGGTCGAGCGTTCCGCCGTGGCAGAGCTTCGTCCGGCGCTTGCCGCGCTGATCGCCAAGCGATGCGGCGCATGCCTGCACGATCGAGAAGCTCGTCGGGCCAACAGGTTTGTGGACGAGGTAGATGCCGGGAGTCATCGCAAGCTCAAGGTGGCCGTACTTGCGGCTGAAGACATCGAAGGTCTGCGACAGTTGCTCGACGATTCTCCCCTGGCCGCGATGAGGGTCCTACTGCCTCGTCAGCGGACCTCTACGATCCGCTGCCCGGACTCGATGGCGGACACCAACTCATCGTGAACCCGGTCGAACGCTTCCAGCAGCGCGGGATTGCGGCAGTTTCCCAGCCGCACCCAAATCAGCCGCCCGGTGTCGCCAGGGCGATTGGCCAGGAATACGAAATCCTCGTCCTTGCTGACCACAACCGCCTTGTCGCGCGCCGCGCGCATCCACAACTCCGAATCGGTGGCCTCGTCGAGGCTCAAGTCGAGAACATGAAGGCACTCGTGTCCACGAACACGAAGGTGAACGGCCAGGGCCGCAGGAAGCTGGTTGTCAATAACAAGCTTCATGCCGTCTTGAGAACGACGTGGTCGGTCTGCTGGGCCGCGTAGGCGAGAGCGGCAAGGATGTCTTCGCGCTCAAGGAACGCATAATCGCGCAATATCTCCTCGAATGAGGCGCCGGCGCCCAGCAATCCCAGGACATCGGTGACTCGAAGGCGCTTTCCACGAATACAGGGCTTGCCCCCGCACTTGCCTGGCTCGATGGTGATTCGTGAGAGCAGCTCGCTGTTCATGGCGGCATTATACCGACACTTGCTGTCCGCGCGTCAAAGCGCTGGATCAGGGCGATGGGAATCACCTTGTCCAGCGCGATCGGTCAATCAAGCTCGATATCGATCGCTTACATCGCGCCGTCAAACAACGACATCTGCCCATGGAGCGACGGCCGGCGGAACGCCTTCGTATTGAGCGGGCGGACGTCGCGGTTGAGGCCGTACTTGCGGCTGAAGACGTCGAACGTCTGCGACAGTTGCTCGACGATCGGACCCTTGCCGCGGTGGCGATTCTTCGAGGCGTCGTAGAGCTTTCCGCCGCGCGATTGGCGGATGAGCGACTCAACGTGCGTCGCGCGCGATGGGTGAACGCTGCGCTGCAGCCAGTCGAGAAACAGCTCCTTCACCTGGTAGGGCAAGCGCAGCAATGACCAGGCCACGCGCGTCGAGCCGGCGTCGGCGATCGCCTGCATGATGGCGGGCAACTCCGTGTCGGTCAGGCCGGGGATGATCGGCGCGATGTTGACCGACACCGGCACCTTCGCCTTCACCAGCTCGCGCAGGATGTGCAGCCGGCGCATCGGGGAGGCGGCGCGGGGCTCCAGCTTCTTCGCCAACTCGTCGTCGAGCGTCACGAGCGTCACCGTCACCCGGCCCGCGTTCTGCGCGCCCAGCTTCTGCCACAAGTCGACGTCACGCAACACCAGCGCGCTCTTCGTCATCGTCGACACCGCCTGCCCGCACTCGGCCAGCACTTCCAGGCAAGCGCGCGCGATCTTCAGCTGGTGCTCGATCGGCTGGTAGATGTCGGTGATGGCCGACATCACGATCGGCTCGCCCGGCCAGCGCGGGTGGGCGAGCTCGCGTCGCAGCAGGCGCGGCGCATCGTGCTTGGCGACGATCTTCGTCTCGAAATCCAGCCCGCAGGAGTAGCCGAGGTATTCGTGGTACGGCCGGGCGAAGCAGTAGATGCAGCCGTGCTCGCAGCCGCGGTAGGGGTTGAGCGTCCAGTCGAACGGCACGTCCGACGTCGGCGCGACCCGGTTGATCACGCTCTGCGTGTGGTCCGCGATCACCTCGACCGGCACGTTCGTCGGTTCGTCCTCGGGCCGGCCGGTTTCGATGCGCTCGGCGCGCTGCCGGTCGCGCTCTTCGCCGAGGACGTGGAGGCGGACGGTCTCGAAGCGGTTGCCGGGATTCAGCCCCGCCCCGCGCCGCCGCGCGGGACCGTCGGGAAGTCCATCACGCTCTTCAACATCGCCGGCCCGCATAACCGAACAATAGGCGAACATAAGCGAGGAGGCGAGCCGTTTCATCCCGCAAGTCTGTTTGTCGCAAAACGCTCGGTTTCTGTTCAGCAAATGCGGCGCAAAGATCGCCAAGATCGCCAAGATCGCAAAGAAGAGAAAAGCTGAGCCGATTTCGTTCTGCTTCTTCTTTTTCTTTGCGCACTTTGTGGTCTTTGCGATCTTTGCGTTGATCGGGTGTCGTGTTGAGAAGAAAAGCACCCGCCGCAAGCGGCGGCGCTTCACAGGTCAGATCGTCTCGCTATCCAGGTCGTTGCCACCGGCCAGAAAAACCGGGACAGCTCTGGATTATTTCCTGCCAAGGATCTGTATGTCGCCCACATTTTCGGGCAAATACGCTCAAAAACTGTTCGACTCTCATGGTTTTTAAGGCCGCATCCTGGCGAAAAGAATCCAGAGCTGTCCCGGTTTTTCTGACCACCAGGTGGAAAAAGCCCAGGCCTGAAGGCCCGGGCATCTGCGGTCGCGCGAGATGCATGCGCCGGTCGTCAGATGCTCTCGCTATCGAGGTCGTTGCCACCGTAATCGGCGGGGTCGTTGCCGTCTTCGGTTTCCGCGGGGTCGTCGCCGTTGAAGTCGTCGTTGCCGACGCCGCCGCTGAGGCTGTCGGCGCCGGCGCCGCCGTAGAGGTCGTCCTGGCCGAGCTGGCCTTCGAGGCGATCGTTGCCCTCGTCGCCGTAGAGGGCGTCGTTGTCGGTGAGGCCGTAGAGGAAGTCGTCTTCGGCGCCGCCGCGAAGTTCGTCGTTGCCGTCGTCGCCCCAGAGGGTGTCGGCGCCGCCGTCGCCGAGGAGGATGTCGTTTCCCGCGCCGCCGTAGGCGAGGTCGGCGCCGTCGGAACCGGTGAGGGTGTCGTTGCCGTCGCCGGCGGAGAGGACGTCGTCGCCCGACCCGCCGAGCAGCGCATCGTCGCCGGCGCCGCCCTGGAGGAGGTCGTTGCCGGCGTCCCCGTAGAGCCAGTCGTTGCCGTCGTCGCCGTAGAGGACGTCGCGTCCGCCCGCACCGGTGAGGGTGTCGTCGCCGTTGCCGCCGCGGGCGCGGTCGGCGCCGACGCCGGCGTTGAGGTTGTCGTTCCCCGCCGATCCGGAGAGCACGTCGTCGCCCTCGCCGCCGTCGAGATAGTCGCTGCCGCCCGCGCCGTAGAGCGAGTCGTTGCCCTCGTTGCCGTAGAGGTAGTCCTTCGCGCCGTTGCCGACGAGTGAGTCGTTGCCCTCGTTGCCGAAGACGCGGTCGATCCCACCCCCGCCGGCGATCGTGTCGTCGCCCGCGGCCCCGGTGATGGTGGTCGGAAGTGCGATGGCGGTATCGACGGTGATGGTGTCGTTCCCGCGGAACGATTCGATCGTGATCCCGTCGATGACGCCGGCGGCGTCGAAGGTCTGGACGTCCTGCCCGATCTTGACGTTCAGCTCGTTGGCGTTCGTGGGGCTGAGGAAGACGGTGATGACGTCGTTGTCCGATGATCCGGTGACGATCAGCACGCCCCCGTCGAGCGTGGCCGCGCGGAGCCGGCGGGGTTCGAGGCCTTCGAGGGCGCAGACGGGGAGCGGGCGGTGCGAATCGACGGTTCGGGTGGACATCAAAACTCCTGGGACGCGCGCGGCGGTAACACATCGGCGCTGGCGCAGCGGGCGCGGCTTAACGTGGTTATCGGTCGAAGCGTGGTTTTGGCGCTAGTCGAAACATGGGGTGCCCCGTCACGGCCTCCTGGATCGATGACTGGACCGATGACGGACCGGCGGGCTCCAGAGTTGTAAACGCTTCATTCGCAAGATAATATTGCAAGAAGTGATCAGATCATTCCGGGCAAGATTCTCTGGGATGGTCGCGGGCATCAGTCGATTAGCGGATGGCTGATTCCCGTCAGGCCTTTTGACGCAACATCTCGCGGAGGAAGTCGGGTCGTCGCAGCAGCGGTGGTCCGGATCGGCCGCGGGGGTTCGACATGACCGTGGATTTATTCGGAGTTCAAACCGTGCAGGCTGGGGCCACCGTGCTCATCGCAGATGTGCTCGCGGCAAGCGTGCTTGCGGCAGCGATCGTGCTGCTGAGTGCGGTGCTGCTCGCGCTGGGCGCGATCGCGGAGCGGGCGCAAGTCCGGGTCCCGATCGTCCTCTCGCGATCGGCCGCGCGTGCTGACGCACGCGCGACCAGCTTCCGACCGCACCCGCGGTTGTCAGCCTCGCTGCCTACACGGGCGCCTCCTCTTTTGCTCCATCGGCCAGACCGGAACCCCCCTGGGGTAAGGATGAGGGCTGAAGGCTGAAGGATGAATAAGAGGGAATTCCCTCCGCTTCACCCTTTTCGCCTTCAAGCGTCGTCCTTCGCTTCAGACACACGTCAATCGAGCCTTTCCCCTGTTCCGCATTTTTGACAGTCGGGCCCGCGACGCGTTCGCGCGCGATTCATCTGATTCGCACGCGAAGAAGCGGATGGGCCCAAGGGGACTGAACCTATGGAAATCGCATGGTTGTTGATCGGCGTCGTCGTCGGCGGGGCCGGAGTGTTCCTCTTCATCCAGATGGCGGGGAAAAACGCGATCCAGCGCGCCCGCCAGGAGGGTGAGCAGGTCCGCGAGAACGCCCGCCTGGAGGCGACGAACAAGGCGAAGGAGATCGAGCTCCAGTACCGCCAGGAGCAGCTCAAGCTGAAGGAGCAGTTCGAGAAGGAGAACGAGGCCTCACGCCGCAAGCTCCAGGAGCACGAGAATCGGCTCGACAAGCGTGAGGACGTGGTCGACAAGAAGCTCGACACGCTCACCGTGAAGGAGCGCAAGCTCGACGACCTCGAGAAGAGCCTGGCCAATCGCGACAAGTCGGTCGCCGCGAAGGAGACCGAGCTCACCGGCATCCTCACGCAGCAGCGCGAGCGGTTGCTTCAGATCGCGAATATCTCCCCCGAGCAGGCGAAGGAGTTGCTCCTCCGCCGGATCGAGGACGAAACCCGCGGCGAGTGCGGCGCGCTCATCCAGCGGATGACCGAGCAGGCGCAGGAAGAGGCGAAGGACAAGAGCCGGCAGATCATCCTTGCCGCCATCCAGAAGTACGCCGCCGAGCAGACCGCCGACCACACGGTGAGCACGGTGACGATCCCCAGCGACGACATGAAGGGTCGCGTGATCGGGAGAGAAGGCCGCAACATCCGCAGCTTCGAAAAGGCGACGGGCGTCGACGTGATCATCGACGACACGCCCGGCGTCGTGGTCGTGAGCTGCTTCGATCCCGTGCGACGCCAGATCGCGCGCATCAGCCTGGAGCGCCTGGTGCAGGATGGCCGCATCCACCCCGCGCGCATCGAGGAGATCGTCGCGATCACCAGCAAGGAGATGGACGAAGAGCTGGCGAAGATCGGCAAGGAGGCGGTGGCGGAGGCGAACCTGCCGAACATCGCCAAGCCGATCATCCCGATGCTCGGCCGGCTCGGCTACCGCACGAGCTACGGGCAGAACGTCCTGCGCCACAGCCTGGAGGTCGCGTACCTCGCGCAGACGATCGCCGACGAGCTGGGGTTGGACGGTCAACTCGCCCGCCGCTGCGGGCTGCTCCACGACATCGGCAAGGCGATGGACCACGAGACCGAGGGCGGTCACCCGCAGATCGGCATGGAGTTCCTCCGCCGCTTCAACGAGCCCGAGGCGGTGCTGAACGCCGCATTGGGTCACCACGGCGACGTGCCGGCGACCACGCCCTACACGCCGATCATCATGGCCGCGGATGCGATCAGCGCCTCCCGCCCCGGCGCCCGGCGCGAATCGCTCGAGCGCTACGTGAAGCGCCTGCGCGACCTCGAAGACCTCGCCCTCACGTTCGAGGGCGTGCGCCAGGCCTACGCGATCCAGGCCGGCCGCGAGGTCCGCGTGATCGTGGACGCCAAGCTGGTGGACGACAAGGTCGGCGCGAAGATCGCCCGCGACATCGCGAAAAAGATCGAGGAAGAGATGCAGTACCCCGGCGAGATCAAGGTCACCCTGATCCGCGAAGTGCGGGCGGTGGAGTACGCGAGGTAGGGGGTTTGGGCGAGCAGTTCGCCCGCGGGATGAGCACGGCGAAGCGTGACGTGAAATCGTGTGACCCGCCCGGCGTCCTTTGATCGGCGCGGCTTTGTTGGCTGCGCGTTCTTTGACGTCAAACCAATCAAGGGGTTGTCATGTCCGCCTGGGTTCACTCGCTCGAATCGCGTCGCCTGCTCTCCGCCACGATCGTGGATGGCGTGCTCACCATCACCGGAACCGGCGGCGACGACGAGATCTTCGTCTACGGGCGCGAGACGATGTTCCATTACGCGCCCGGGTTCTCAGGGCCAACGCTGGAGTTCAGCGCCCGCGTCGAGCGCAACGGTGTCGAACTCGGTACGTTCAAGATCGACGATTTCAACGCCATTCGCATCGACGCCGGCGGCGGGAACGATCGCGTGCGCGTGTACGTGGACGCCGACCGGCTGCCCGATGACGACGGCCTCTTCCTTCCCATGGGCATCCGCAAGCGAGCGCCCATCCATATCGAAGGCGGCGGCGGGAACGACACCCTCGGCGGCACGGGCGGCGACGATACGCTGGTGGGCGGCGCGGGCAAGGACCTGCTCGTGGGCGGCGCCGGCAACGATCTACTGTCCGGCGGCACGGGCAACGATAAGGTCGATGGGGGCGAGGGCGACGATTCGCTCTTCGGCGGCGCGGGCAACGACGGGTTGAACGGCGGCGCGACCGGCGCCGATCTGTTCGCCGGCGGATCGGGCAGCGACACCGCGGACTACGCCGCCCGCCGCGGCGTGATCGTGACGCTCGACGGCATCGCCAACGACGGCAGCCCCACGCCGTCGAATCTCGCCGGGTACGCACTCGACCTCTACATCGACCCGGCCCTCTTCGAGCGCGACAACGTCGGCACCGATGTCGAGAACGTCATCGGCGGCCGCGGCGCGAACTTCCTCACCGGCGACGAGGACGCGAACATCCTGATCGGCGGCAGCGGCGACGATCACCTCATCGGCGCAGGCGGCAACGACTCGCTCTACGGCCATCGCGGTCGCGACATGCTCGACGGCGGCCTCGGCGCCGACCTGTTCGTCGGCGGCGCGCACGTGCCCGGCGACAACAACGGCGACATGGCCGACTACCGTGACCGGACCGAGGACCTGGGCCTCTCGCTCGACGGCATCGCCAACGACGGCGCCGCCGGGGAGGGTGACCAGCTCCTGGAAATCGAGCGGCTGATGGGCGGCTCGGGCGACGACTTGCTCGTCGGTTCCGACGGCGGCGATGACCTGTACGGCTACGATGGGAGCGACACGCTGCGCGGTGCGGGCGGCGACGACTTCCTCAGCGGTGATATAGGTCTTTCGCCCGGCTCGGGTGATGATCTGCTCGAAGGCGGCGCGGGCAACGACGTCCTCATCGCCGGTCACGGCATCGACACGCAACTGGGCGGCAGGGGCGACGACACGATCAACACCGGGGGCGAAGACGTGATCGATGGCGGAGAGGGTGACGATGTGATCGCCTGATCATCGACGCGGGGGAGGCGCGCGAGGTGCGGGGGTGGAGTACGCCGCAGGAAAATCCTGATCGTTTAGCGGCCCCGCTTGTGGGGCGCGTTCGAGTGTGTCGGGCGTCACCCGCCGCGCCACGCAAGCGGGGCCGCTAAACGCGGATCACCGGCGTGAGCGCATTTGTCGCATCCGCCTGATC
>JBAUGM010000101.1:0-21548 GCA_049679725.1 Tepidisphaeraceae bacterium | reverse complement strand
CGCCACTACTCCACCACTCTTTTTCATGCTCACCCGCCGCATCATCCCCTGCCTCGATGTCGACCGCGGCCGGGTCGTCAAAGGCGTGAAATTCTTCGACCACGTCGACGCGGGCGATCCCGTCGAGCAGGCCAAGCGATACCAGGCCGACGGGGCGGACGAGCTGGTCTTCTACGACATCACCGCCAGCCACGAGGGCCGCCAGATCATGGCGGACCTCGTCTCGCACGTGGTCGAGGAGATCTTCATGCCCCTGACCGTCGGCGGCGGCATCCGCACGCTCGACGACGCGACGCGCCTCATCCAGGCCGGCGCGGAGAAGGTCAGCCTCAACTCGGCTGCCGTGCGTAATCCAGATCTCCTTGCGCAGGTCGCGCGCAAGTTCGGCCGCTGCGCCACGGTGCTCGGTTTGGATGCGAACCGTGTCATGATCGACGGCCGCGAGCAATGGCGCGTGTTCGTCAACGGCGGGCGCGTCGATACGGGCATCGACGTCATGAAATGGATCAAGCAGGCCGAGGCCCTCGGCGCCGGCGAGATCGTGCTGAACGTGATGAACGCCGACGGCACGAAGGACGGCTACGACCTGGAGATGACCGCCGCCGTGAGCGAGGCGGTGAGAGTCCCCGTCGTCGCCAGCGGCGGCGCGGGGTCACCCAGGCACATCCTCGACGTGCTGACGACCGGCAAGGCCGACGCCGCCCTGGCCGCGAGCATCTTCCACTTCAACGAGCACCCGGTGCCGGAGGTGAAGCAGTACCTGGCGGAGCACGGGGTGCCGGTGCGAATCGTGTGAGTCCACTTGACAATAGTGGCTCAAATATATCCAATCTGACATACTTTGAGCGGCGAGCCACCATCCGATAAGCCGCTCGTCTGGCTTCACGGTGAAGTGAAAACCCCTCCGTTTTCCGGCGAGGCGCGTCGAACGGCGGGGTTTCTGCTCCGGATGCTCCAAGGCGGCGCGCCTTTGTCGATGCCCGATTCGCGACCGATGCCGACGATTGGGCCACGCTGCCATGAGCTGCGGGTTGTCGACGGTGATCAGCGGGTGACGTGGCGGATCGTTTACCGGGTTGATTCCGATGCGATCGTCATCGGAGAAGTGTTCGCGAAGAAGACGCGCGCGACGCCGCAGCACGTCATCGACGTGTGCCAAAGACGACTGAAGCTTTACGACGCGGCGAGCAAGTGAGGTGGCGCATGAAATCCTCAAAGAAGAAGCGAATTGAAGCCGCGGGCTTCACGATCGGGACGGTGCAGGAGTTCCTCCGACTCTCTGACGGCGAGATGGCGCTCATCGACCTGAAGGTTCGCCTTGTAGAAATGCTCAAGCGCGTTCGGACCGCTAGCGGCATCACACAGCAGGCGCTGGCGAAGAAACTGGGATCGAGCCAGTCCCGCGTCGCGAAAATCGAAGCGGGAGGCGCGGACGTCAGCCTTGACCTGATCTGCAAGGCGCTCTTCGCGCTGGGCGTGAGCCGCCGAGCACTCGGCAAGGTCATCGCCTCGAAGCGCGCAGCGTGATCGCTCCCCGCGCGGTCGAACTCACCTCACCAGCGCCAGCCCGAACCGGAACGATGACGTCCGCTCGTCGTACGCGACCAGGCTCTCGCCGTACCCCTCGAAGTATTGCCCGTAGAGGTACATTTCCCCCCCCCCGAAGAAGCGGCGGAGGGGGTAGCTGAGGCTGAGCTCCACCGTCCACTTGTCCCAGTCGTTGCCGGCGCGGGCGGTGGTCGCGAGCTGCAACCCGTCGCGCCAGCCGATGATCAGGCGCAGGTCGCCGTAGCCGAGGTAGTCGGCGATGTCGGGGTTCTCGCTCAGGTCGCCGAGGTAGCCGTACAGCAGGAATGTCACGATGATCGCCGGGATGGATGGACGCATGAACCGCAAAGATCTTGGGGCGGCCTTTGGCCGCAACCAAAGCGAGTTTATCGCTTTGGCTGCCTCCGGCATGAGAACGGGATACCGCACAAGAAGAGCCGGGCAGCTTGCGCCGCCCCGTCCCGTGCCGTACGGCAGACCGGCGAGCGCTCGGGTCGCACTCCTGCGTTGCCCTGTCCTCCCGCCGACGAATGACGAGGCGTGCGATCTTCCGGCCAGATGCCGGAGGCAGTCAGAGCGATAAACTCATCTCCGTTCTCAGTGCGGAAAATCTTGCCGAACCGCACAGAAGTCGACGGTTAGCATCGCCAAGAACGCGAAGATCGCCCAGGGGACGAAGTGATTTGGATCTCCGTGGCACGGGTTTTCAACCTGTGCGATTCTTCTGCCGGGGAAATGCACGGGTTACAAACCCATGCTACGGAGAACGTGATGATCAAACAGTCCCTGCACGACAACTGGACCGTCCGCGCCGTCGCCGATCTGTCGGAAGTGCCCGCGGCGCTGCACGGCGTCGCCGTTCCCGCGCGGGTGCCGGGTTGCGTCCACACGGACCTGATGCGCGCCGGCAAGATCGTAGATCCGTACCGCGACCTCAACGAGTTCGCGACGCGTTGGATCGGCCACACCGACTGGGAATACCGCACGACATTCGATGCGGATGCACGACTGTTCGACCACGAGCGCATTGACCTCGTCTGCGACGGCCTCGACACCGTCGCGACGATCGTGCTGAACGGGCAAGACGTCGCGCAGACGCAGAACATGCACCGCGGATACCGGTTCGACGTCCGCAGCTTGCTGCGTCGCGGATCAAACGACCTGGTCATCACCTTCGCCTCCCCCGTGAAGTACGCCCAGCGGATGCAACGCGAGCTGGGCGGCCGACCGTACTGCAACGGCCCCGCGGGTGCGTTCAACTTCATCCGCAAGATGGCCTGCAACTTCGGCTGGGACTGGGGGCCGGCGCTGCCGACGAGCGGGATCTGGCGGCCGATCCGGCTGGAGGGGTGGAGCCTCGCGCGCGTTGAGGCGATGCGTTCGAACGTTGTGTTTGAGGATCGGGCCGTCGTACATTGGATCGATGTCAAGCTCGAGGAAGCTGCCGATACTTTCTACTCAGAGACTTGCTTATTTGATCCGCAGGGACGCGAACTGGTTGAAAACATACGCGAACCGCATCCCGAAGGCTGGCAGCGAACGGGCTTCCGCATCGAATCACCGCAACTCTGGTGGCCGCGAGGACACGGAGATCAGCCGCTGTATCGAGTAACCCATGAGATTGCTGCGACGGGATATGAGGAGATCGTTGAACGCCGCATCGGCCTCCGCACCGTCGAACTCGACACCTCGCCCGACGACATCGGCGCCAAGTTCGTCCTGAAGGTCAACGGCAAGCCGATCTTCTGCAAAGGGTTCAACTGGATCCCCGACGACTGCTTCCTCGACCGCGCTACTGAGCCGGCGCGCGTCCGTCAGCGCATCCAGCAAGCGGTCGATGCCGGGGCGAACGTGCTTCGCGTGTGGGGCGGGGGGATCTACGAGACCGACGCCTTCTACGATATCTGCGACGAGATGGGCGTGCTCGTCTGGCAGGACTTCCTCTTCGCCTGCGCGATGTACCCGGAGGAGGAGCCGTTCAAATCCGAAGTCGAGGCCGAGGCGCGATACAACGTCGCCCGCCTCGCACACCACCCGAGCCTCGCCATCTGGAACGGCTGCAACGAGAACATCTGGGCCTACCGCGACTGGGGCTGGAAGGATTCGGAAGAGGTCAAAGGTCGCACGTGGGGGCTCGGCTATTACCTCAACCTGCTGCCGCGCGTGATCAAAGAGCTCGACCCGTCGCGCCCGTACTGGGCGGCGAGCCCGTGGTCGGGCGATCCGGACCCGGACAACGGCATTCACCCCAACGCCGACACGCACGGCAACATGCACGTCTGGCGGCCGTGGTTTCACGAGGATTACGCGTCGTACCGCAAGTTCAACGCGCGGTTCTGCTCGGAGTTCGGCTTCCAGGGCCCGGCGACGTACTCGTCGATCGCATCCGTCGTGCCGCCCGAAGCGCGAGATTTCGGCTCGGTCGAGATGCGGCATCGCCAACAGTCCGGCAACCCCGCGCAGGACGACGGAGACAAGCGCAATCTCCGTCACCTGATCCGATACTTCAACCTCCCCGGCGCACAGGAATTGCTCGACGCGCTGGAACTCCCCGACCCCAAGCCCGCGGCTCCGCCGTGCGGCAGCGCACCCCTCCACCCCGCACAGCACCTTCCGTCGCGCGTAAACTTCGACGACCTGCACTACCTGCTCCAGGTGAACCAGGCCCGCGCGCTGACGCTCGGCGTCGAGTGGTTCCGCTCGCGCCAGCCGCGGTGCATGGGCACGCTCTACTGGCAACTCAACGACTGCTGGCCGGGCGGGACGACGTGGAGCTGCATCGACGGCGATGGGCGGAAAAAGCCGCTGTGGTACGCAACGCGAAGCTTCTTCACCGGCTACCTGCCGACGATTCAACCGGAAGCGGACGGATCGCTTTCACTGTACCTCGTCAACGACACGGACGGGCGGATGGTCGTCAGCAACATCTACGCCCGCCGGTGGAGCTTCGACACGGCGGAGTTGCTGGCGTCGCAAGCGATCGACTGCGAGATTGGACCGCGCGCCGTGCATCGCGTGCCGCTCGATCGGGCGGTGGCGACGCCGCTCGACCCATCGCGCGAGTTCATCTACTTCGGCGACGAGACCGGCACGTTCTGGTTTTTCGCGCCGGACAAGGACCTGCGTTATTCGAAACCGCGGTTCAGGTGTGATGTGGATCGCGAGGGGGACGAATACTCCCTGCGGGTGAGTGCGGACACGCTCGTCCGCGATGTGTGCGTCTTCGCCGACCGGATCGATCCCGACGCAACTGTAAGCGACCAGCTCGTGACACTGTTCCCCGACGAGATCTTCACCTTCGTCATCAGGTCGAAGAGGAATCTGACGAAGGAGCAACTAACGTCGCCGCCGGTGTTTCGATGCGTGAACGGATTCGGAGCAGGTCTGTGATTCATCAGTGGCATGGGCGTCCCGCCCATGCATTTCAGGAACGCACGGGCGAGACGCCCATGCCACTGTTATGCGCGTGCGCGTGGTAGCCGGACGTCTCCAGGTACTCGCCCACCGCCTGGCGTAGTTGCCGCTGGATTTCCTTCGGTTCCAGTCGCGCGTCGAGCGTGGTGAAATTGTATTCCTCGGCCATGATGTCGGCCTGGCGAATCAGTTCGCCCTGGTAGGCGACGAAGCTGTCGTACAGGTCGTCGCCGTAGTTCATGTCCAGGCCCGACTCCCAGTAGTTCATCTTGCCGGCCTGGAGGACGCGCGGGACGAGGTCGTCGACGGCGACTTGCAGGTAGAACACGAGGTCGGGGGCGACGGCGAAGCCGAAGAGATCGTTCAGCCACTGCTTGTCCGCGCCGCGGGCAATGCCGCGCGCGATGGCGGTGTAGATGTACCGATCGGCCAGGACGATGAACCCGCTCTTGAGCGCGGGGAGCACCTGGTACTCGAGCCGGTCGGCCAGGTCCGTCGCGTACATCAGGCAGTACGTGAGCCGGTGCAGCGAGTGACCCTGCTTGGCGTCGGTGATCGCCTGGCCGACGAGCTTGGAGCGCGTCCACCCCGTGTCGAGCACGGCGTAGCCCTGCACTTCGAGCCACTCCTTGAGCATGAGCGTCTGCGTGCTGCGGCCCACGCCGTCGGTCCCTTCGAGGACGATCAACTTGCCCGTGCACCCTTCGGTCGGGAGGTACGGCATCGCGTGCGAGATGTAACGAAAGGGGGCACTCATGCTATGGGTTCTCCTGCTTCGCGTTCTCCCTCTCTCCGGTACGCCGGGGAGAGGGCGGGGGAGAGGGGCAAGGTCCGTTCAACGTCGAGCATCGTTCGATTCGTATCTCGCGTGAGTTCTCGAATCGGACGCGGTTCGATGGCGCGCGCCGCTCGCCCCTCTCCCCGGCGTACCGGGAAGAGGGAGTTAAGACGATCGATCGCCGGCGGTCACCGTTTCCCGGTCATACGGCGGCCGCTCCTGCGGCGGGCGCTCCTGCGGAGGGCGGTAATCCGCCAGCGTTTCATCGAGGAACTCGCGCACGAGCCGCTGCTGCTCGCCGATGCTCTGCGTGGCGTCGACCGTCGTCAGCCCGTACTCGTCGGCGATCGAACCGTACTCCTGAAGGATCCGGCCCTGGAAGATCTTGAAACTGCTCACCGCGTCCGGTGCCAGGCCCAAGTCCATGCCGGCCTCGTACTCCTTGATCTTCGCGCGGCCGGAGAGGAGGCGCGAGATGCTGACGTCGATCGGGACGTTGAAGTAGAAGGCGCGGTCGGGCCGGGGCGCGAACTGGTAGACGTCGCGCACCCATTGCCGGTCGCAACCGCGGGTCACGTCGCGCGCGAACGCGGTGTAGACGTAGCGGTCGGCCAGCACGATCATCCCCGCCTTCAGCGGCGGGAGGATGTTGTGAACGAGCCGGTGCGCGAAGTCCGTCGCGTGCAGGAGCGAGAAGGTCATCGGCGTGAGCGACATCTTCTTCTTGCCCTTCTTCGTGATCGCCTTGACCAGGTCCGCGCTGTTCCACTCCGTGAAGAACGGGTTGAACCCCTTGGCTTCGAGGTAGCGTTTGGCGAGTTGAAGCTGCGTGCTCTTTCCCGAGCCGTCGATACCTTCGACGATGATGAGCTTGCCGGGGAAGTTGTGCGGGCGCGTGAGCGAATCCATGTGCGGGGCCTTTACTTTTTCTCCAGGGCGAACGCGATGTCGCGCTTGAACACCTTGACGAAGCTCTCGCGCTTCCGACGGGCGCCCCAGACTTCCAACTCGGCATCGGACCGGGCCGCGAGAGAGCATTTCACCTTCTCGTCATCGATCCTGCAACGCAAGCCCTGAATCACCTGCGAATGGCTGCGATCGAGCCCGTCCGCCAGCCTCAGCAGCGCGGCGCCGACGTCGACGATCCTTCTCGCCCGCGGCGAGAGGTCCATGTAGCTCTCGTGCGACCGCTTTGGCGGCGACTTGCGGTGATAGCGCGCGGTGTTCGCCATCACCTGGATCTCCTCCTCCGTGAACGGCTTCAGGTCGCCGTGCTGGATCAGGTACATGCTGTGTTTGTGGTGCCCGTTGCGCCCGATGTGCCAGCCGATGTCGTGCAGCAGGGCGGCGTACTCGATCAGCTCGCGCTCGAGCTGCCCGAACCCGTGCAGCGACTTCAGCTCGTCGAAGAGCCGCATCGTCAGCGCCGCGACCTGCTCGCTATGCGACTTGTGCCAGTCGCAGCGGCGCGCCAAATCGATCACGCTGCGGCGGCGGGGGTCGGGGACTTCACTGCGGATCGCCAGGTCCGGCGTGTGTCGGGCGAGGTAGTCCAGCAGAATGCCCTCCCGCAGCGCCGAGCCGCACAAGTGAATGCGCTTGATCTTCAGCCGGTTGAACAGCTCGCGCGCGAGCAGCGCGCCGGCAAGGATCTGGTCCTTGCGCTGGTCGTCGAGCCCGCGCATCCTCGCGCGGTCTTTCGTGCGCGAACGGAGCAGCTCGTCGACAAGCCGCTCGAGCGGGCCGCGCTCGATCATGCCGGTCGGGCCGTCGCCGTTGCTCGACGTGTGGGGCGTGCCGCACATGGCGGCGATGTTCTCGAGCGTGCCGCTCGTACCGATCACTTTCACCGGCTTGTGCTGGTTGATCGACTCGACGAGGGGCGTGAGCTCCTTATCGTACTGCCGCAGCAGCGCCTTGCGGTCGTCATCGGAAATCGGGTCGGACTTGACGTACCTGGCCGTCATGCGGGCGGCGCCGAGCTTGCGGCTTTCGAGCATCGCAGCGCGTCGCCCGTCGCCGACGATGAACTCCACGCTCCCGCCGCCGATGTCGACGATCAGGTGCGGCTCGCCCTTGAGGTTCATCGCGTGGCGGACGGCCAGGTAGATCAACCGGGCCTCGTCGCGCGCGCTGACGACGCGGACGTACAGCCCCAGCTCGCGCTTCGCCCGCTCGATGAAGTCGCCGCCGTTCTCCGCCTCGCGGATGGCGCTGGTGGCGACGGCGAGGATCTTTTCCGCCTGGCGCTGCTGGGCGGCCTGCTTGAAGCGCCCCAGCGACATGATGGCGCGGTCCATCGCGTCTTTCGTCAGCCGGCGCGACGGGAAGCTGGTCCGGCCGAGGCCGACCATCTCCTTCATCCGCCACAGCGTCGTCACCCCGCCGTCGGCATCGATCTGCGCGACGATCATGTGGACGCTGTTGGAGCCGATGTCGATCGCCGCGAGGCGCAGCCCCTCGCGCATCGGATGCGCGAGGGTCTTGCGTGGGATGGCAACTGTGCTGGCGGTCATCGGCGAATGTCCGATCGTAGGCGGCGAAAGTTAAGGCCGTGTAAAGCCGGGCTCAACATCGATTCGCAGAAATGGCTTGGCGGGGCCGTCGTCGAGGATCTCGCGGCACAGCTCCGACGCCGCCTTTCGCTCGCCAGGCCACATGAGATTCGAGTCGAGGTCCTCCCGCGACACCCAGCGAAACGCCGTGTTCTCGTGGTTCAGCACGACGATCGCGTCCGCCGGGACGATCGCGCAGAACATGGGGCTGTGCATGATGCTGTCCGAGGCGGCGAGATAGAACGTGTTGACGACGTCAACCTGATAGAACTCAGCGGGCGTCAGTCCCGTCTCCTCACGCAGCTCGCGAAGCGCCGCCTGCCACGCGGTTTCACCTTGCTCGATGCCGCCGGTGACGAGTTGCCACGTGTCGCCCATGTAGCGACTCATCTCGCGCCGAAGCTGGAGGAACTCGTGCGCCCCGTTCGCAGGGCGCACCACGAAGCACGAGACGTAGAGTCGGACCTGCACTCAGCCGCTCCGTTTCACGAAGGTCGACCCGTCCACGCGCCGCACAACGCCTTTGAGGGAGAGAAGCGTCAGGTCCTGCAGGATCTCGGAAGCGGCCAGCGACGTGCGATCGATCAAGGTGTCGATATGAACGGGGGTCCCGTCGAGCTGTGCAAGGATCACGCGCTGTCGGTCCGTGAGGAGCGGATCAAGCACGATCGGCGCGACCGGCGCATTGTCTTCCGCTTGCGGCTTCGCGGACGAAGGCGTGTCGAAGAGTGACACCTCATGCGCCTCCTGCGGCAGCGGTCCAAGCTCTTCGAGAATATCTTCCAGCTTCGTGACCAGCGTCGCCCCGTCGCGGATCAATCTGTGCGGACCCGCCGACGTCGGATTGTCCACGCGACCAGGCAGGGCGAAGACCGTTCGACCATGGTCGTCGCACGCCTGCCGCGCCGTGATGAGCGCGCCGCTGCGCTCGTCCGCCTCGACCACGAGCACGCCGCGCGACATGCCGCTGACGATGCGATTGCGGCGCGGGAAGTTCTCCTTCATCGGCGCCGTGCCGAGCGGGTACTCGCTGACGACCGCGCCCTTCTGCGCGATCTGCTCGAACAACCCCGCATTCTCCGGCGGATAGACCACGTCGATCCCGCTCCCCAGCACCGCGATCGTCCGCCCCTGCGGGTGCGACATCGCGCCGCGATGCGCGGAGGAGTCGACGCCGCGCGCGCCTCCCGAAAGCACGGTGACCCCCGCGCCGGCCAGCAGCGCGCCGAACCGCTCCGCCTGTTCTCGGCCGTAGTACGAGCACTTGCGGCTGCCGACGATGGCGACGGCGTTGAGGTCGCGCGGCTCGAAATGTCCCTTCAGGTAGAGGACGGCGGGCGGGTCGGGAATGCTGCGGAGGAGCATTGGGAACGCTTCGTCATCCTGTGCGATGATCGTCACGCCGAGCGCCGCCGCGCCGGAAAGCTCCTTGTCGACCGAATCGCGCGCGGCCCGCATCGACTGATGGATCTTCGCGGCCTTGGCGGCGCCGATTCCGTCGATCTCGCGCAGCCGCGCGACGGATGCGCTGCACGCCGGTTCCGCCCCGCCCGCCGCGTCGACGATCCGGTGGATCAGGATCGGGCCGATCCCTTCGGTCAGCGACAGTTGCAGCCAATGACGCAGCGCCACGTTCGTCTACCCTCGCAAGCTCTCCACCGCCGCGCGGACAACGTCCAGCGGCACGTCGTCGCGGACCACGACGTGCCCGATCCGGTCCGGCAGGACGAACCGCACCTTCCCAGAGCGAACTTTCTTGTCGAACGCCATTCCCTCGATGACGCGATCGACCGGCAATTCCGGCGCTCGCGTCGGCAGGCCTGCTTTCTCGATCACGGCAAGCACGCGTTTGCGATCGCCGTCGAGCAACATCCCGAGTTTCACCGCCGCGAGCGTCGCCGCCGTCATGCCCAGGGCGACGCACTCGCCGTGCGCGTAGCGGTAATCCATGACCGTCTCGATCGCGTGGCCGAAGGTGTGGCCGAAGTTGAGGTGCGCCCGCTCGCCGCGCTCGAAGGGGTCGGCCTCGACGACGCGCGCCTTGATCGTGACGTTGTGGGCGATGAGGTCAGTCAGGTAACCGATGTCGAGCTTCAGCGCGCGATCGATCTCGCGCTCGAGCCGAGCGAACCCCTCTGCATCGCGGATGACGTCATGCTTGATGCACTCCGCCAACCCGCTCCGCAGCTCGCGCGGCGGGAGCGTCCGGAGCACCTCGGGATCGATCAGCACCGCGATGGGTTGGTGGAACGCGCCGATCAGGTTCTTCCCGACGGCGTGATTGACCCCCGTTTTCCCGCCGACGCTCGCGTCCACCATCGACAGCAGCGTCGTCGGGATCTGCACGAGCGGCACGCCGCGGAGGATCGTCGCCGCGAGGAACCCCGCCATGTCGGTGATGATCCCGCCGCCGAGGCCGATGATCGGCGTCGAGCGCTCGAGCCGGGCGCCGAGCATTGTGTCGTACGCGGGCAGCAGGTCGGCGAGCGTCTTGTGGTCTTCACCCGGCGGGATCGTTGCGTCGACGATTTCGAAGCCGGCCTGTCCAAGCGATTCGCGCAGCGCGGGGAGGTACTGCGGCCCGACGTTGCTATCCGTCAACACGCCGACGCGGGTCGATTTGGTGAGTTCCCGCAGCCGCTTCCCCGCATCGCGCAGCAGGCCGGGCTGGACGCGCACCGTGTAGGTGTGGTCGGCGAGGCGAACCGAAACATCATGAGAAGCGGAAACGGGCACGGCGGCATTGTATCCACAGGACGAGCACCGTCACGCGGCAGCACGGCGGGTCGTTGTGTATGATGAAGGAGCGAGGTCACCCATGATCCTGTACGAAGACAAGCTCGATGCGGACCTGAACTGGGCCTTGCGGGAGGGCAGCTTGCATTTCGAAGAGAAGAACGCCGTCCACGACACGCTGCGGCGAATCACCAGGCGGCTCAACGAGCTTCAGATTCCCTACGCCGTCGTCGGCGGGATGGCGATGTTCGCTCACGGTTTTCGCCGCTTCACGGAAGACGTGGATCTGCTCGTGACGCGCGAATCGATGGACGAGATTCTCGAAAAGCTGGAAGGGCTCGGATACGTCAAACCGGCGGGGACGTCGTCCAAGCTGCGCGACACGCAGACCGGCGTGAAGATCGAGTTCCTCATCACCGGCGGTTTTCCCGGCGACGGAAAGCCCAAGCCAGTCTCCTTTCCCGATCCGACGACGGTGATGGTCGAGATCGAGGGGGTTCAGTATTTGGGACTAGCGACTCTGCTCGAACTGAAGCTCGCCTCCGGCATGACCGGCGGCGTCAATCGGCTGAAGGATCTGGCCGATGTGGTCGAACTCACCAAAACCCTGTCACTCACGGAGGAGTTCGCGGCGAAGTTAAACCCCTACGTCAGGGACAAGTTTCTGGAACTGCACAGGGGTATCAAGATCTCGGCAGAGTGAATCCGGCATGTCGTGGCCCACGATAATCTTCCTCCTACTTGCGGTTGCGTTCACGATCGCCGCTGAGATGCTTCGCCGAAGTAGATTCCGGCCATTCGGCGCGCGAGCTTGTAGTGGTCGTGATTGGCGACGACGGTTCCCTGATGCCTCAAGCGATGATATCCGGGAGTTCCTGCGTCTCTTCATTGACGGGTTTGCAATCAGGCGCAGGCACGCGCTGAAATTCCGCCCTGACGACCGCGTCATGGATATCTATCGGGCGATCAACCCGCCAGAAATAACGGGCGCCGACGTGATGGAGCTCGAATGCTTCGGGATGGACCTCGAAAAGCGCTACGGAGTAGCGCTGAGCGACATCTGGCACGAGGACATCACGTTGGGCGAGGTCTTCGTGAAGGCGTCCTCGCGAACGTCGCGGCCGTAGGTGAAGCGCTACACCGTCATCCCGCTATCCGCATCCGACTGCTCCACCGACTTCATTTGCTCCCACTCTTCAATCGTGATGTTCGCCTCGCGCGCCTGCGATCCCTTGTACTCGCCCACGATGCCGGCGGCGGCCATCTGCTCGATCAGGCGGCTGGCGCGGCTGTAGCCGATCGTGAGGCGGCGCTGGAGCAGGCTCACGCTGCCGCGCTTCGTTTCCAGCACGACGCGAACGGCGTCGTCGAACAGCTCGTCCTTCTCCATGTCCCCGCCGTCGCTGCCCAGGCTGGACTTGATCTGCACCAGCTCCGGCTCGTACTGCGCATCCGCCAGCCCTTTGACCAGCTTCACGCTCTCGCGGATTTCCTTGTCGTCGATGAACGTGCCCTGGCTGCGGATCGGCTTGCTCGCGCCGGGCGGCAGGAAGAGCATGTCGCCCTGGCCCAGGAGCAAATCGGCGCCGTTCTGATCCAGCACGATCCGGCTGTCCATCTTGCTCGCCACGCGGAACGCGATCTTGCTCGGCATGTTCGACTTGATCAGCCCCGTCACCACCGTCGCCTGCGGGCGCTGTGTCGCGAGGATCAGGTGAATGCCCACCGCTCGCGCTTTCTGCGCCAGGCGAACGATGAACGTTTCGACTTCCTTGCCGCTGGTCATCATCAAATCGGCCAGCTCGTCGATGATGATCACGATGTACGGCAGCTTCTTGGGGATCTTCGCTTCCTCTTCGGGCGTCTTCGGGTCGTAGCGCTCGATGAGTTCTTCCTGCGTGAGCGAGTTGTACCCCTTGATGTTCCGCACGCCGGCCTCGGCGAGAAACTCGTAGCGCTCGTCCATCTTCTCGCACGCCCAGTCGAGCACGCTCGTCGCGCGGCCGGTCTCGTTGATGATCGGGCACATCAGGTGCGGGATGTCCTTGAACGGCGCCATCTCGACGACCTTCGGATCGACGAGGATCAGCTTCACCGTGTCCGGGCGCTGGAGGTACATCATGGACATGATGATCGTGTTGATGCAGACCGACTTGCCCGAGCCGGTCGTGCCTGCGATCAGCAGGTGGGGCATGGCGGCCAGGTCGGTGATGAGCGGCTCGCCGCTGGCGTCCTTGCCGAGGAACAGCGGCATGGCCATCTTCGCCATGGCATCGGGCGCGAGCTGCATCAGCTCCTTGAAGCGCACCTTCTCCTTCTGATCGTTGGGCACCTCGATGCCGACCGTGCTCTTGCCGGGGATCGGCGCGACGATGCGGATCGTCTCCGCCTTGAGCGCGCGCTGGATGTCGTTGCTCAGCCCGGCGATGGCCGACACCTTCACGCCCGGCGCGAGGCTCAGCTCGTACATGGTGATGACCGGGCCGGTGTCGATCTCGACGACGCTGGCGTCGATCTGGAACTCCTTCAGCGCCTGCTCGAGGATGGCCGCCTTCTCGCGGACAAACTTTTCCTGGCTCTCGGCGTAGCCGTACTCCGCATCCTCCAGACAATCCCACGGCGGAAGGTGATACTCGCCCAGCTCCTTCGGCGGCGGCGGGGGCGGGGAAACCTGCCGCGGCTTCATCATCGTCGGGAGCTTCACGATGATGTCTTTTCGGATGACGACCTCCGGCGCCGGCTTCGGCACCGCCTGCTCCTCCACCGGCGGGATGACGGCGGCCTCCGATGGATCGGGATGCGAATCATCGACGAACGCGCCCTCCGTCGCCGCGGCGACGGGCTCGTCGTGGTCGTAGCTCAACTCGATCTCGTCGGGATCGACCCCCTTCATCGCCGCCTTCTTGTCCGACCTGGCGGAGTCGCGCTTGAGGATGACGGCGGGCCGCTCCTCGTCCTCTTCACCGACGAGCAACGTCTCGCCGCGCTGGGGCGACTTCGACTGCGACACCGAATCCTTCGTCACGAACCTCGGCAGCGACGGGAGCTTCGGCAGCGTGGGGAAGTTGAACCGCAGCGCCGGCAGCGAGGGCATCGAACTCGCCATCGCCGGCGCGCGTTCCTTCACATGATTGATCGCACCGCCTACGAATCCGGGCGCGCGGAGCACGAGATCGTCGGCCGCCAGCAGCAGCCCGATCAGGATCGCGGTGAGCAGAATGAGTCGCGTGCCGACGGTGTTGAAGTGCTGTTGGAGAAAGCTCGACGTCCCGATGCCGACGATTCCGCCATGACCTTCCGGAAATCCATTGATCGACCCCGGCCGCAGGTGATGCACCGCCGCGGCGAACGCGGTGCAGAGCAACATCAACCCGATCGTGCGCAGCCACAGATCGCTCACGCGGTTGTCGAACGCCGCCAGTGCGAGACACACGCCGGTGAAGAACAGCATCGGGAACACGCCCTGGCCGATGCCCAGGAACAGATAGTACGCGACGAACGCCCCCGCGCTGCCGCAGAGGTTCTGCATGGGCGGGTACGGGTAGACGGTGTGGCTGGGCCAATCCGTCGGCTGGAAGCTGCCGAGCGAGAGGAGCAGGAACGTCCACGTCGCCATGGCGAGGAAGAGGATCGTATTGCGCGTGATGTTGGATCGCTCGCTATTCGTCATGCTGTCCGGTTGTGATCTTGCCACGTCGTGAATGCCCCGCGTGTGTGTCCGAACCACTGCCCTCGCCGCGCCACGGCGCGGGCTTCTCCGGTGCTTATCGGACAGTTTCGAGGCGTTTCTCCACCGGGAATGGCGCGTCTTGCCCAAGCCGCCGTTGGCCTGGCATGAGCTTGTCGAATGGCTTCGTTTCGTCGCCGGCGCGCGCCCGGCGATGGCATATTTCCCGGCCAGTTGCGCAGAAACGAGGTTTTGCGTTGGCTTCGATTGGGTTCGTTTCGCGCGCGGTGCAGGGTGCCGCGCATCCCGCGCCACGACAAAACGTCCCGATTTCTGGACGAAATCGGACGTTTTCGGACGTTTTCGGAAGCAGCCAGGACGGTAACGCCGCGTGCGGCTTCGCGGACCAGGATGCGTGGAATGACCAAGCCAGTTATCCCGCGCACCCTGATCCGCGACGCCGCAAGCGGTAGCAGAAGCGCGAGTCGTCCCTCGCTACCTCGCTCGCTCATCCATCGTCTTCGACTCTTCCAACTCTCCATTTCACACGCTCCGTCCGCTCACTGACGCGCGCACCGCCCCCCGAGGGGGAAACCGCAGGTCCGAGCGACCGAGAACCGGCTGCCCATCGGGCAGGACACCCGACATGAAGATTCTAGCGCCGCCGCCCCCAAAAAGCGGCCAAAATTCCACCGCTGCACGACGTATTTTGCCGGTGAGCAGCCGGTTCCGACGGAGGAAGCTAAAGGTGATGGAAACGAGATGCGTCCCCGTCTTCGACCCCCCGTTTTCGACCCCCCTTTGGACGGCGAACTGCCAAACGGTTAACTTGCCCGCGGACGGCGGCGGTCCGGTCGCTGAACGGGGGCACGTCATGCAACATCATTCCTCTACGATCATGAGATCATTCACTCGATGCGTCGCACGGGCCGCCACGGGGTCGGTCGTCATGCTCATGTTCGCCGGGTGCATGTGTTTGGACGACTACCGGTACGTCAGCGGCGTTGGTCCGGGCGGCGATGCACAGCTCCTGGAGCGCGGCCAGCGGAAGCAGCTCGAAGTCGCGTTCGTGAACTTCTCCTCCGGGATGGGGTGGGTGGACAAGTACCTCGTCGAGGCCGTGCCGTCCCGTGAGGACGAGCAGGCGGTGCGTGAGGTAATTGAGAAAACCCCGCCGTACCGGCGGCCGCTGAAGCTGGGGCGGGGGATCAACCGGCTCTATAATAGCGACGGTTATCCGTGGCACGGGAGGCTGCACTGGATCGTCGGAAACGAGCCGCTGGTGATCGGGCTCGGCGGACCGCAGGGGCGGGAGGCCGCCCAGCGTGGGCGTGAGCGGAACAGCCGCTACCCCCTGATCGGCTCAGTTGACTTGGACGAGCCGATCACCCACCTGCTGATTTTCTCCAACAGCAAGAAGCTTATGCGGGCGCGCGCACCGGAGGATGCGGCGAAGGTGCCCTACGACGTCGTGCAACTGCCGCAGGGGACGACGCTGGGCAACGTATTGAGCGCTCGCGCAGGCCCAGCCACAGCGCGGGCCGGCCCGTGAAGGACAGTCGCAAATCGGCAATCGGCGATCAATGCCCCGTGTGCCCAAACCCGCCACCGCCGCGCGCGGTCTCGTCCAGCTCGTCCACTTCGATTATCTCCGACGCCGGGACGGGCAGGATGAGCATCTGCGCGATGCGCATCCCGCGCTCGATGGTGAACGGCTGTCGGCCGAGGTTGATCAGGGGGACGTGGACTTCGCCGCGGTAGTCGGAGTCGATCGTGCCGGGGGCGTTGACCATCGTGACGCCGTGCTTGCTGGAGAGGCCGCTGCGGGGCCGGACCTGGGCCTCGTAGCCGTGGGGGACGGCCATCGCGAAGCCGCAGGGGATCAGCCGGATGTCGCCGGGCTGGAGGACGGTGGGTTCCTTCACCGCCGCCGACAGATCGAAGCCGGCGGCGTGCTCGGTCATGCGCGTGGGGAGCGGGACGTCGGTGTTGGTGGGGAACCGCTTGATGCGGACTTGGATGGGATCGGGCAAGGCTGTCTCCATGTAGGGGCGAACCTTGTGTTCGCCCATGCTTGCGAAACGGAGGACGGGCGAACACGAGGTTCGCCCCTACGAGAACAACGCTTCGGCGCGCCGGATCAGGATAGCGGCGAAGTCCGCTTTCGCCCGCGTGGGCAACTCCTCGCTGCGGCCGTCGGGGTAGAGGAGGATCGATTCGATCGTGGCGCTGCTCATCGTGTCGAGCGGGTTGTAGACGATCAGGTCGCAGTTCTTGCGACGCATCTTGTCGCGCGAGCGCGCGATCTCGCCGCGCTTCACGAGGCTGAAGCCCACCGTGCGCTGATCGGGCCGCTTGATGCGACCGGCGGCGGCGAGGATGTCTTCGGTCGACTCCAGCTCGATCGTCATCGTCCCGCTGCGCTGGACCTTCTTCTCGCTGACCGACTTGGGGCGAAAGTCCGCGACGGCGGCGGCCATGATGAGCAGGTCGTGGTCGGGGAATTCGCGGAGGACGGCGTCGTGCATGTCGCGGGAGGAGAAGACGTCGATGCGGCGGACGTTTTCAGCCGTGGGCATCGGCGCCGTCACCGGGCCGAGGATGAGCGTGACGGAATGCCCGCCCGCGGCTCGACTCCGCTCGCCAGAGCCGGCTCGACCGAGCTCGCCTGAGCTTGAAGCGGCGCTCGCCAGCGCCGCGCCCATCCGGCCGCTGCTGCGGTTGCCGATGAAGCGGACGGGGTCGATCGGCTCGTACGTGGGGCCGGCGGTGATGAGGATGCGCATGCGTTGGGCCTCGCGAGCGGGTTCGTCTTACTACTTGAGATGCTTGTCGAAGAACCCGGCTACGACCGGGCGAAGGTCCTGCGGCAACGGCTTGCGACGCCAGGTCTGGAGGTCGAAGGTGTGGCCGATGCCGTCGATCATCATGATCTGGTGTTCCGCGCCGACCTCCTTCAATCGCGCGGCCAGCTCGGTGGCCTGATCGCGATCGACTGTGGTGTCGATCGTGCCGTGAAGGATCAGCGTGGGCGGGGAACTCTTCGCGACGTGGGAGACGGGTGATGCCACGCGCCAGAGGTCGGGGTCTTCGCTGCGCGTCGCCTTGAACAGGGCGGTCGTCTCGCGGGGTTCGCCGATCGGCGTGCCTTGCTCATCGGTCTTGCGGAGCGTGAGGAGGTTGGTGATGCCGTACAGGTTCACGACGGCGCCGACGCGGCTGGAGAGGCCGGGGTAGGGCGACGCCGGTTCGAGGGCGGGGACGTCGGCGGTGTAGGCGACCATGAGGGCCAAGTGTCCTCCGGCGCTGCCGCCGATGACGCCGATGCGATTGGGGTCGATGCCGTACTTCGCCGCGTGCTTGCGGAGGAAGCGGACAGCGTTCTTGCAGTCGAGCAGGTTCGTGGGCCAGCGCCGGCCGGGTTGCATCATGTAATTGACGCTGACGCAGACGTATCCGGCCTTGGCGAGGGTGGTGCCGATGTTGAACTCGCGCGCGGCGGCCTTGTCGCCGCGGACCCAGCCGCCGCCATGGATCATGACGATGCCGCCGAGCAGCTTCCCGTCGGCAGGGGGTTCGGCGGGGCGGTACAGGTCGAGCCGCTCGGCGCGGCCGGGCTCGAGGAATTCCAAATCCTGCTCGATGACGACGCCCGCCGGCGCCGGCGGGAGCACCGGTTTGGTCGTGGGCTTCGTGGTCTGGGCCGCCGCGCCCGTCGCGATCGCGAGCCAGAGGAGGCATGCGAAGATCCCGGGCGCGGAAGGGTCGAACGTGGTCATGTCCGCATCATACCGGCGACGCGCTCGTTCGCCGCTTCGCGTTGTGTCGACGCGGCCGGCGCGGTCAGAGCAACCCGCCGCACGCGATACCGATCAGGACGAACAGCCCCACGAGGATGAGCATCACGATTCCCATCGCGCGGAGCACGTCGGCCCACGTCTCGGGCTCGTCCGAGCGGAAGGGCGGTCGAGGCGTATCGGGCTCGGCGTAGGGCAGCGGGGGCGGCGCGTCGCGCGCCGTCGGCGGCACCGGCGGGAGTCGTCGGGTTGGTTCGGAATCGGACACGACAAGCCCGCGCGCGATCCTACCGCGCGTCGGCCCGGCTGTCCGCTTTGACCGGTTCCCCGCCGACCGGCGCCGGCAGCGCGCCGGGGAGGGTCAGCATCCGCACGATTTCATCGATGATCTTCTGCGGCTCGCTCAACCGCCCCGCGCCGACATTGCGGCAGGCGAGCCAGCCGCTCTCGGGGCCGATGAAGCGGTAGCCGATCTGCGTCAGCTTCGCGACGTTTTCCTGCGCGACGGGGTGGTCCCACATGCGGTGGTTCATCGACGGCGCGAAGGCCACCGGGCACGCGGCGGCGCAGATCATGAGGCTGACCAGGTCGTCGGTCAGGCCGTGCGCGACCTTGGCGATGAGGTTGTTCGTCGCGGGGGCGATCAGCATCAGGTCGGCGCGCTCGGTGAGGCCGATGTGCTGTGTGTCGCCGGGGTCGGATTGCTCGAACGCGCTCGTGCGGACCTTGCGGCCGGAGAGGGCCTCGAACGTCAGCGGCGTGACGAACTTCTGCGCCTCGGCCGTCATGACGACGCTGACGCCCGCGCCGAGTTGCACGAGCTTGGAGACGACGTCGGCGACCTTGTACGCCGCGATGCCGCCGCACACGCCGACGATGATCTCGCGGCCTTTCAGCTTGGGCTGCACGGGCGAGGGATCGGGCGGGTTGAGGGCGTCGTCGGCCATGTTGTGGAAGTGGTGGAGTAGTGGGGTGGTTGAGTGGTGGAGTGCGGTCGGAGTAACGTCTTTACTCCACCACACCACGACTCAACCACTCAACCACATCCGCGTTACTTCGGCGCGACCAGCCCGCTGGCCTCGTAATCGATCGTGATCTTGTCCTGGAGGATCTCCTGGATCACGACTTCGAGGTCGGTCATGTTCTCGCGCTCGACGAGCGGGCGGGCGCCGTCCATCAGCTCGAGCATGCGCTTCTGGATCAGCGCGGTCAGCTTGAACCGCCCGCCGACCTTGTTCACGATTTCATCAGACTTCAACGCTTCGATCATAGTTTTCCTCGTCAGTGGTCCGTTGTCCGTCGTCAGTTGTAATGGCCCTCGTCAACAACTGACAACGGACCACTGGCAACTGACATTTCCTAAATTCCGCCGGCCCGCTTGTGCCGGATGATTTTCGCGACGTCCTCGACGCACTCGGCCAGGTCGTCGTTCACGACCATCGTGTCGAACGCCCGCGAGCCCTTTGCCATGTGGATCTCGCGTTTGGCGGCGGTGAAACGCTTGTGGATGTCCTCGGCGCTGTCGCGGGCGCGGTCGCGCAGCCTCTTCAACAGTGTAGGCTCGTCGGGGGGCAGGATGAAGATCAGCAGGGCATCCGGGTAGTGGTGCCGCACCTGCAATGCTCCCTGCACATCGATTTCCAGCAGAACGTCCTGCCCCTGGGCCAGGTGATCCAGCGCCGGGTGCTTGGGGGTGGCGTAATAGTCGCCGTACACGTGGGCGTATTCGAGGAACTGGTCGCTGTCGAGCCGGCGGAAGAACTCCTTGCGGTCGACGTGCTCGTAGGTCTTGCCGTTCTCGTCGCCGGGCTTCTTGGGGCGCGTGGTCGCGCTGACCGTGTACCACACGTTCATCTGCTCGGCGAGCCGGAGCGAGATCGTGCTCTTGCCCACGCCGGACGGGCCGACGAGGACGATGAGGACGCCGGGATGTTTCGATGAAACCGTCATTGATCATTGGTCACTGGTCACTTGTCAAGGATAAGAGCCGGTCGCCTATGTCTTTGACAAGTGACCAGTGACAAGTGACCAATGACTCTCTTCCTCACTCCACGTTCTGCACCTGTTCCTTCAACCGGTCGATCGCACCCTTGATCTCAACGGTATGCCGCGTGATCGAGGCGTCATTGGCCTTGCTGGCGATCGTGTTGGCTTCGCGGAGCATCTCCTGCGTGATGAAGTCGAGCTTGCGGCCCGAGTGTTCGCTCTCGCGGCAGGCGTCTTCGAACGCCTTCAGGTGGTGCGTCAGCCGCTGGATCTCTTCCGCGATGTCGGCGCGCTCCGCGAACACCGCGACTTCCTTGATCAGGTCCGACTCGTTCACGCGCAGCTCGGCCTTGCTCATGAGCTGGTTCACGCGCTGCGTCAGCCGCTTGTGGTAGTCCTCGATCACCGATGGGGCGCGCTCGGAGATCGCGGCCAGGCTGTCGGCGATCACCTTCACGTGTTTCATCAGCTCGTTGAACAGCGACTGTCCCTCGCGCTCGCGCATCGCGTTGAGCTTCACGATCGCCTTCTTCGACAGCTCGCGAACGACGGGGCCGTGCTTTTCGATCTCATCGGTTTCGTCGCGCGGCTCCTGGCAGACGCCGGGGAGCTGCACGAGCGACGCGAGGTCGATCTGCACGAGCCGGTCGAGCCCTTTGATCTCCTGAAGCTGCGCGAGGTACGACTTCAGCGCCTGCGTGTTGATGTGGTACGCGGCGTCGGCGCTGTCGGTGCGCATCTTCAGGATGTACGTGATCGACCCGCGACCCAGCGCCTCGCGGAGCAACACTTCGAGCTCGGGCTCCAGGCCGCTGACGTTGTCGGGGAGCTTGATGACCGGCTTGAAATAGCGGTTGTTGAGTGAGCGGATTTCGACGGCGTAGTGAGTGCCATCGCGCTCGGCGGTGGCGTCTCCGAAGCCGGTCATGCTGACGATCATGCGAGTCGGGCTCCGGGGGATTACTTGGGCTGTGTGCTGGGCGCTGCCGCGGGCGCTGGGCTTGCGGGCGCGGGCGACGTGAGGCCCGTCGGACCGGTTGGCGCTTGTTCGACCGGCGGGGTGACGG